>PEAL01000024.1 GCA_002753725.1 Deltaproteobacteria bacterium | reverse complement strand
AACAATCCTGTATTTTGCCTGGATGAAGTAGACAAAATGAGCATGGATTTTCGAGGAGACCCCTCGTCAGCACTTTTGGAAGTTCTCGACCCTGAACAAAATGATACTTTTAATGACCATTATCTGGATGTGGACTATGATTTATCAGATATCATGTTTATAACAACGGCAAATACCCTGCATGAAATACCTTTGCCCCTTCAGGATCGAATGGAAATCATTCGTCTGTCCGGATATACAGAAATCGAGAAACATCATATTGCAACTGACTTTCTAATTCCCAAACAGGCCAAACAAAATGGTTTAAAAAAAGAACAAATAGAATTTCCCAAAGAGACCATTGTCTGTATTATCAGGAACTATACAAAAGAAGCCGGTGTGAGAAACCTTGAGCGAGAAATTGCAGCCATTTGCAGAAAAGTCGCGCGGGAGTTTGTTTCAAAAAATGATGCAGAAAAATCAAATTTTCATGTGACGATCAATGAAGACCTTTTGAATAAACACTTAGGCCCTTATAAATATCGCTATGGACAGGTTGAAACAAAGGATCATATTGGTTTGGTGACAGGGCTGGCATGGACACAATATGGCGGCGAATTACTCTGTGTTGAAACGGTGATCATGCCTGGAAAGGGTAAGCTTCTTGTCACCGGAAAACTTGGGGAGGTAATGAAAGAATCTGCCCAGGCCGCTTTTAGTTATGTTCGTTCCCGAAGCCAATTATTGATTCTGGAAGAAGAATTTTACCAAAAGTATGATATTCATTTACATGTTCCAGAAGGTGCTATTCCCAAAGATGGCCCTTCTGCTGGTATAACCATGTGTACATCCATTGTTTCTGCATTATTAAAAAAGCCGGTGAATAAAGAAATTGCCATGACCGGTGAAATAACACTCAGAGGCCGCGTTTTACCCATCGGTGGACTCAAAGAAAAAATTCTTGCAGCACATCGTGGGGGGATTAAAACAATTATTGTCCCCGATGAAAATAAAAAAGACTTACAAGATATCCCTGAAATTATTCTTAATGGCATTGAACTGATATGGGTCGCTCATATGGATGACGTTTTAAAACAAACTCTTGATATTGACCCCGCGATAGAAGCACCTCTATCAGAGAATAAAACATGCGAAAAAGAACTTCCTGAAGAAACCCGCCAAGATGCCTAAACTATTTTCAAACAGTAGGTACAATTTTTGCAAGGCTGAAAAATATTGAAATGACAATGTTTGAGAAAAAATTGCTCTCAGTTCAACAATATGATATTCTTTTAAAACCGATACGATAATGTAGAAGCATCTGTTTTCTATGTTCCTGATCATCTTTCCAAAGTCTTTTTGGTTCTTTAACGTCAGCCACCTTTCAAATACGTTCATACCTGCTGAATGACGTCCTGTTCATCCGTGATATTCATCATATGAGACAAGTGCCCCGATACCTTTCTATAAAGTTCATTTCTGCTGAAAAAAAACAGTTTAACGCTTTAACGTATTTTAGTATCAAAAGCTCAAGCATAATATCTATAATATAATCAACAAGTTAATTATTTTTGGAGGCCACTATGATTTTTGTCAAACGTTTTGGAGCGTTGGCTGTTTTTTTGTGTGTCCTTTTCTCGGGATACTCTTATGCACAGATATGGAATGAAATCCAATCACCAGAGGGGTATTATTGTTATGATATATTAAGTTTTTCAGATCAGGATATGTATGTTGCTGGATATAATGGGACTATTCTTCATTATAATGGGAATGCGTGGCAAAAAATGTCCACGCCAACCCGAATGCCTATTTGGAGTATTTGGGGCCCAGATGCCAATCATATTTATGCTGTTGGCGGCAATGGAACCATTCTTTTTTATGATGGACGTCAATGGATATCAATGGATAGTGGGACACGTCAATGGTTGTATGATATTTGGGGAGCGGATAATGAAAATATTTTTGCTGTAGGCGCTGGTGTTATATTGAAATATAATGGCTCTGACTGGACTCACATGATGATTGGTGATGATCGCAAAACATTTTTTGCAATCTGCGGAAACAACGATCATGATATCTATGCTGCGGGTGATTTTGGAAAAATATATCATTATAATGGACTTGGATGGACTGAGATAAAAAGTGGTGTTGCGGGACAAATATGGGGACTATTTACATCAGGCGTGCATATCTTTGCTGCTGGCACAAACAATAATCAGACCACAGTCTACCACTATGATGGTGTCCAGTGGAATCAGACAGAACTGGCATTAACGACACAGTTATGGAAAATTTGGGGAAGCTCTGAAAATGACATTTATATGGTGGGTGATTCAGGCACCATTGTCACCTATGATGGCCAAAACTGGCAAACACAAACTGTAGGGGAAAATCTACGCCTGAGAAGTATCTGGGGAAAACTGGGAACAGCATACGTTATGGCTGAAAATGGAAAAATCCTCAAAAAAGAGGCAGGATTTCATATTCAATTGGGTCATGTCTCCGGACATGCCGGTGAGACTATCCGCATTCCTGTTTCATTAACAAATACAACCATGAACCCGATGGAAGGGATTGATATCACCATTGATTACGATCCTAATATTATAGCCGTTCAATCTGTATCGTTGACCGGTGGTATTTTATCGAGCACTCACTATACTCTGGAAGCTGAACTTGGAAAACCAGGTCGAGTAATGCTGGTTTTTGGTGCAACAGAGGATTGTCTTGTTGGGTCAGGCGTAATGGCATATTTGATTTGCCATGTATTGGAAGATATCGGACGAACTGGTAATTTCAAGGAAAATCAATGGAATATACCACAACTCGTTTACCTTTCAAAAGCTGAAATTAACGAACAACCCGCCAGTGTTCACAGTGGCTCCGTAACTGTCATCAACTACCCGCCTATCGTTACAAACCTGGAAACCATTTCTGTTGAAGAGGATCATGGGCCATTTGAGATCCCCTTTACCGTGCATGATACAGAAACCGCAGCCGATGCGTTGACAATTACAGTCAAGAACAATGGCCCAACGCAATTTTTTCAGGAACCGATTACAGTCATCGGAACATATGAAGAACGTACACTTCATCTGGTTCCCTCAACACATGTGTTTGGAGAAACCGATATTCAGATATCAATTTTTGATGGCATCAATACAACGCAGTCAAATGTCTTATGCACCATTCAGCCAGTCAACGACCCGCCCGTTTTTGTGAAAGGGGAGAATATCAGTGTTTATGAGGATGATGGTCGTCAACTTATTCCCAACTGGGCAACTGAAATTGTACCAGGCCCAACGAATGAAAGCGATCAAACAGTTGAATTCATAGTTGAAACACAACAAACAACTCTTTTTGAAGAACGTCCTCAAATACTGCCCAATGGAACATTGATATTCAAGACGCAGTCAAATGCTTTTGGAAAAGCTGAAATTGCAGTAACATTGAAAGACAATGGCGAAAACAATCAATTATCGCCCAAACAGATGTTTGTTATTGATATTATTTCTATAAACGATCCGCCAGCATTTATTCCCGGAGACAGTATCACTATATTGGAAGATGCCGGTACACAAATCATTACAGGATGGGCAAAAAATAGTGTTGCGGGAAATATCTTTGAAACAGGGCAGGATATTGAATTTAAAATTCAATCAAGTAACATTTCATTATTTGATCCATCTCAACCACCTCAAATCAACAAAAACGGTGACTTGATATTTTCGATTGCACCCAATGCTTTTGGATCATCGTTGATGCTTGTCACGATGGAAGACAATGGTGGAACAGATCATGGCGGTGTAAGCACAAGTGATGCTTATCCATTTACCATTACAGTCTTGCCGGTCAATGATTCGCCATCCTTCATACCAGGTTCGGATCTATCCATTTTCAAAAATGAAGGCTTTCAATCGTATGAAAACTGGGCAACTCACATTAAAGCAGGGCCTGAAAATGAAAAAGATCAAATCATTAGTTTTCATATGACAAACAATGCACCCCATCTGTTTGACATTCAACCCCAAATATCCATTGATGGGACACTAACCTTTTCGACATTTCCAGACATTACAGGCGAGGCAATGATTACTGCTTATCTTATTGATGACAAAGGAACAAAAAATAAAGGAAGTGATGTCAGCAAGATTGAACGATTCAAAATCAAAATTTTAAATTATCCCGTTGTCTCAGGCGCCATAAAATATTACAGTAATAATCATCCTGTTCGAAATGTTCAGTTAAATCTTGATGGTAACAATCATTATCAGGTACATAGCGACGCCTCTGGTAACTTCGCTTTTTCTGACGTCATACCTGGCAATTATGTATTGACTGCCGAAAAAATGGACGATTTAAACGGACTATCCGGAACAGATGCTTCCAGTATTTTTCGTCATGCATCAGAAGCCCATTCGCTTAATTGTTATGAAATGATTGCTGCGGATGTCTCACAAAGCGGCCATATTGGGGGAACGGATGCATCTCGGGTTGCACGATATCGTGCAGGCTTGGCCACCTGTTTAAACAATAGTTGTTTGGAATGGGTATTTACGCCTGCAAACCCATTTACAGGAAATTATCTGAGTGTATCGTCGCCTGAAATGAACAATTGTCAAAAATGGCCGCCAATTGCATATCCAGGGAATGTCCGTTTATATAATATAACAAAAGATCGGTCAAACATTGATTTTATTGCTTTTCGTCTGGGAGACACCACTGGAAACTGGTCACCCGACGAAATATCGACCCGAAAAAGCGTGATGAATGAACTGGATGATATTGCAGAGCAAAATATTGCCCCCCTGACAGATGGAATGATTCAAATACCATTAGAAATTGAAGAAATGACCACTATTTATGGCATTGATTTTTCTGTAACTTATGACCCAGAATGGTTGACAGCAGTGGGAGCAACATTATCGGAAAGTGTCCTTGATGGAAACCTGTATGATCTTCGCGTGAATTCTATGCAACAAGGGCATATGACGGGTGTAATATCAGCAACAAAAGATCTGGTGTCAGCAAAAGGGACTTTGGTATTTTTAAAATTTCAATGGAAAAAGAAACAAAGTGACCAAAATATTGATCCGTATATTCAAATCACCATAAAAGAACTGGCATGTAATGAAAATAAACTGCCCTTAAAACGTTTCAAAGTGACCGCACCTGTAATAAAAACCAGTGAAGATGAAATAAATGAGTTAACAGAGCGGCTCAGCAGATTTGATATTCATATGGATAATAAAAAAGGACTTGAAGAGGCCATTGATGCACTCCGAAGTCTGAGTGATATAGATGCTCATTAATTTCAAAAAGAATGAGTTATTATATGATATTGCTTTACCAACAAAAAAACGTGACCATTGAGTCTGAATTTAAAGCACCGACTTTTTGGGAATACGCATGACGACCTGCATATCATTTAAGCATCACTGCTCGTGAGGCCCGAACCCCAAAGCAAGCCCCACCGGAAATACTGCCTTCAGCAACAATTGGATCATCATGCATATAGCCAACGACCTGTTTGCCTTCTGGTCCACCACTGGCTAAGACATCTGTTATTACGAAATGGACAAAGCCGACAAGGGTTCCTCTGTTTTGAGGTGGTTGCCAGCGAACCACTGGAAGACAGACCCTGTATTCATTGTCTTCATTTTTTTCTCTGTTAAAACGGGTCTCCAATGTACTGAACAAAGGGGTGATAACACCATTGTTCATGTAAATGTCATCACCGATGATCATGGGCGGAGGATCTATTCCGCCATATGCTTCGCCAAGGATATATGGGTTGATGGTGTTTTTATTGATTGGCCAGATATCAAAGGACGTCCACTGGCCGTTTTCCTCATTCTCACTGTTTAGCACAATGACTTCAAAGGGTTCATTGAGTTTATCCACATTGATTGCAATGGGCAAATCTGCACGCGCACCATTTCCTGCACAGCCAACAAATGCCGTTGATTGAGCGGCCACTGGTACAGAGTGAATGCCAAATATTTTCATAAAAAAGGTATCGATAGAACGCCTCAAACGGACATGAACCGCATTTAAATCTTTGGCGTCAGTGGTATAGCCGGTGCTGGTAAAATCCATGACCTCTTCATCCCAAAAACCTGCAATAAAAGTATCTCCTTGATGCCATTCCAATAATTGACTTAACAGAGCATTAGCTTCAACCAAAGTGGTTGATTCTTCTTCAGCGCCATCATAATTGGCATCTGCAACAGTGTTACCATCCAGCTCAATCACCAACACACCCGCACCTGCCATTGCCGATGCATCGGTTGCATTTTGAAGTTGGGTTCGAGCGGTATATAGCATCCCCAAATCGATACTCAAGCCCATAAATCCCATAAACATGGATATGGACAGGGTATAAATGATGGCCATATTGCCAATGTCATTGGCAATCAATGAATATGATAACCGTTTCATGGAATCACCCATTCTTTGACAGTTTTAGACGCTTTTCCCTGATTTTTAGAATTGTTACCCTGCAAAAAGAATTTGGCATCTCCCACAGTATCGACGGGATCCTTCAAACGCTTTGGTTTTTCAGGATGGTTCCCTTTAACAATATGTGGGCGAACAATAATAACAAGATCAGATTGGCGATTTTGAAAACTTTTACTTCGAAATAAGGAGCCCAGAATCGGAATATCTCCTAAAATAGGAAACTTTGAAATATTTTCGATGGTTTCTTGCTTAAATAATCCGGCAATGGCAAACTCTTGCCCCTCTTCAACAACCAGATCGGTTGATGCCTGACGGGTTTTTAACCCTGGAACATTATATCCGCCGGTATTCACCGATGTTGAAAAATCAAGGTCACTGACCACCGGTGAAACCGTTAAATGAATTCGTCCATCAGGCAAAACAGTGGGTTTGAATTTTAAAAGTACGCCGTACTGTTTCCATTCAATGGTTGTAAAATCCTTTCCTGGAACCGGAACAGGAAACTCTCCCCCGGCAACAAAACTTGCATTTTTTCCACTGACACAAACAAGAGTGGGTTCAGCTAAAATTTCAGCCTTTCCATTATCTTTGAGAACATCAAGAAATGCACGAAAATTAGCGCCTTTGTGGGTTCCTGCCAGAAACATGTTCAGGCTGTTTGAGTATTGAATAATATTTTCTTCATCCGGCAGTTTGGTCATCTCATCCTGAACAGTACTCATGAAGCCATTGGTAACATTACCCACAGGATTTTTACCACCAGTATGAATGTTGACATTAAATTTTTTCAACGCCTGCTCAAAAACTTCAGCAAAACACAATTCGAGCATCACCTGATGACGACTGGATACATCCACCAAAACAATGACCTGTCCTCGAGAGTCCAAATCCTTGTCTCGTGCGCCATAATAAATAGGAAAATCTTCTTGTTCTTGTTTTTCACTCTTATCCTTGCCAATGACATTTAGATAAATATTTTGATATTCTGTTTCTTTTTTCTGTTTTTGTGCACCTGTGTAAGCAATTGCAATGGCTTTGATTTTATTCAATGCTGCGTAACTGGAAACGGTTCCGGAAATGATCAATGCATCTTGTATCTCGTTGAGCATAATATTTTCGTGGGGAAGCAGTTGATGAATCATATTTCGGACAGTTGTCATATCATGACCAATTTGGACCCGATATTGAAGTGTTTTTCCAGAATCAAACCATACGGTCAATTTTGTGATGCCCATGCTTTTGCCATTAATATACAATTCCTGGGGTGAGATCACCAATACATCCGCAATACCATCATCTGCAATACTTACCCGACGGATAGCTGCGCTTGTTTTAATTCGACCGGAATGACCCTTTTCAATCCGAATATGATTATTTTTCAGCTTACTTTTTGATGAAGCATTGCTTGAAAGTTCATTGACAACACTTTTTTCTGAGCCAGAAAACGCGATAGAATGGGTTAGCTCAAAGGCCATACAAATATCAGATACGATAAAAAATAGATAAACAATAACGATATTCATTAGGGGTCTTAAATAGTGATTTGACATAAATTTTTCCTTTTTCTTTGGTAGCTTGTATTGTTATAGTTCAAGCTGCGTGCCATACCAATTTCTTTTAGCACTGTCCATTTTATCACATATCTTACTTTTTTCTAATTTTGTTTTATCAAATAATACCAAATAAATAGCGGGTTGTTGCAAAGAATATTAAAAAAAATGATACGGATTGATAAAAAACGAATGTATCGAGAATATAAAAATTTATGCTGATTTGTGCAAACGATTACAACTCAATATTAATAATATTGAGTTAAATATGAAACAATTTCATTATATTATATGATTGGAAGGCCTGTTTACATTTGTCAAGGCTTGTTGACAGTTAAACTTTTCTGATGGTGGGCGCATTTTGTTCGTGCTATTTTATGACAATTTTACGGATTTATTTTTATAATCCTCTTTTCGAATGCCATATCGGGTCATCAATTTATGAAACTGGCGAACCGATACACCGGTTTCTTTTGCTGAAACATTGACAACACCTTTGTTTTTAAACAAAACTTCTTTAAGATAATTTCGTTCAACATCCTCAATGGCTTTTTTTCTGACGTGAGCCAATGGTGTTGATGTGTCAACATGTAAATAGGCAACCGCATTTTGCTCTTCAAAAAATTCGTTGGGAAAACTTTCTGGGGTGAGCATGTTTGACGTTTCCAGGATATAGGCGCGCTCAATAAGATTTTCCAATTCGCGGATATTTCCAGGCCAGTGATACTGCATCAATGCTTCAATGACTTGACTGGAAATAACACTGACTTGTTTTTGTTGAAATTGGTTGAGTCGTTTTAAAAAAAAATTTACAAAATAGGAAAGATCCTCTAAGCGGTCTCGCAATGGAAGCACTTCAATGGGAAAAACATTCAGGCGATAATAAAGATCTTGTCGGAACAACCCTTTTGAAGATAATTCTTTTAAATCTATGTTTGTCGCAGCAATAACCCTCACGTTGGTGTGAATGCATTTTTCGCTGCCCACTGGATAAATTTCTTCATCCTGCAAAACCTGAAGCAGTTTAATTTGGGCTGCTGGTGTAATGGTTCCAATTTCATCCAAAAAGATCGTGCCACCATTGGCAATTTCAAATTTGCCAATGCGTTTTTTTATAGCGCCTGTGAATGCACCTTTTTCATGTCCAAAGAATTCACTTTCAATTAAATTATCTGGTATGGCCCCACAATGAATGCTGACAAACGGGCTCGATTGACGATTACTATGCCGATGAATCAATTTGGCAAGAACCCCTTTTCCAGTTCCAGTTTCACCGGTAAGAAGGACAGTGCTTTTTGTAGGGGCAACAGACCGAATTTTATTGTATACTTTTTTCATCTCTGGATTTTTGGTATGAATCGATTCCAGGCAGTCGCTTTGCCAGAATTGATCCCGCAAATAATCAAGTTCCGATTGAATTTTAATGCTTTTCCGCATTTTTTCAATCAACAACTTAATTTCACCAAGATCCAGAGGATAGTTTAAATAATCCCATGCTCCTGATTTAACCGCTTTAACTGCTTCACGAATAAATTTTGGATAGGCCATCACAACAATTTTCACAGCCGGGCTGATCCGCCAAAAAGCCTGAAATGATTTTCGATAGTTGGGTTCAGTTGAATCAATGATCAATTCAATATCAATAAAAATAAGATCATATCGCTTGATCTTCAGTTGTTTCAACGCTTGCTCTATATCAGGACAGTAGCCTATTAAATCATTAGAACTCAACAAAGGCTGAATGTGATGAACATCCTGGCTTGTTTTGCTTATCATTAAAATTTTTTCCATCAAGCAGTACCATTCCTCTATTTAGCTGGCAAAAAATTTGAAAAGGCACGTTCTTTAAACTTTTGCATAGCAATTTTATTCAAAACCATTTTTCTATAGTTTTGGTTCCATAATACGAATCAACACAAAAATCAATCATGGAGCAGACCGGAGGGCTTTTTACCTGCCCCTGTCTTTCGATTCTCTGCCGACATTGCAAAAAATATTTCGGTGGTCAGTTTAAAGTAACCTTATTGACGTTGACATATTCTACCGTTTTTGCCGAAGATGATATACAAGGACAATCAAACAGCCCCATGCGAACAATTGCCAAAAGCATAATCCATGTTGCATCACCCCAATAAAACACTTATCCTCTGATGCTTTTGCGCCATTCAATCCCATGGGCATCGGTGGTTCATCTGATGAAACGGCCTGCAAGGGCGACGGTGTCAACCATTGAGCAAAAGGTTGGAACCATCGTTTCAGAACAAATGATTGACGCTTTGTATTTTTTACAAGAGAATCGATGGGAAACTGTAATGAAACATTGGTGTGTTTTACCCTGACCCAATAGCCTTCATAGGGCCTTATTTCTTCTTCATTCTCCTCGTAAGCACCTTCTTCCCATTCCCACAGGCGGGAATCAATATACTCGCTGGCGTCTTCAGAGAGAACACCATAAGGCCCGGCCATAATGTTGCCCATATCATCATACACAATAATTGAAATAGATTCCCATGCATATGTTTTTTCATTGGGCGTGCCAATCATGTTCCAGCCATTTCCGGTGGAGACGTTGTACCACAAAGGTAGTTCGATAATTTCTGTGGTATTTACTTTCACGCCTGTCAGATTTAAATTCAAACCGTTTCTGGATAAAAACCAGTATGCGCGGCCAGGTTCAATTTTTACTGAAACCCCTTCAATATATCCCCCGCTTGATGGCAAATAGGTGCCAATTTTATTGGCGTCTGTATTGAGATCACCATCAGTCGTTGAACAAATATCTAAAATATGAGGATTTTTTGCCCAGTAAGGAAATGAGACCATTTTGTAATCCTTCATCTCATCGCCTGGTGGGATGGAAGGTGTATGTTCATCTGTTTCAAGCGTCCCCACTTTGAATGAACATTCTTCAGACCAACTGATATCCGATTGCCCATCAGAATCATCCACATAGCCGACCTGCCAGTAATATTTCATACCGGTCATAGGGGCATCTATAACGTGTTGGGTCATTAGGGTTGTTCCCATGTTCTCAACGATAGTGCTGAATGTTTCTGTATAGTCCTGGCGGTAATAGGTTTGATCCGCCCGACGGACGCGCCAGTAAGTTTTCTGATGTCGATCCCCATCAGGATCGGAAAAGGTGTCGCTTTCCAGAATAATTTTTTCAGGGCTTGAAAGAATGATTTCATTCACAGGGGTCACTGCAACAGGTTTTTTGGGTGATCGATTGATCGTAACATTGCGTGGCCGGGCTTTGAGAATGGTTCCGGCTTCACCCACAGCATATACATCTTTTTCAGAGCTGCCCCATATATCATTCAAACGTTTATCCGTGCCGGTTTGCATTCTTGTCCATTGATTATCGATTTTATTCAAAACCGTTCCGTTTATGCCAGCTACAAGAATATCATTTTTTGCGCTGGCCCAGACACTGGTATAGATGTCATCAGATTGTCTGTGTGGATTATCGATCACTGACCATGCCTGGTTTTTATGAAGGATTTCATTACCGCCAACGGCATAAATATCATCCATTGTTATTCCAAAAATGGATTGATAAGCAATGGATTGCCCGATGGATTCCGGAAAAAAGTTTTTTACAATGATTGAGCTGCCAGTAACGTATAAACTGGTTTGCGTATAACTTCCTGATACCGTCTCAATGGTGCCCCATATGCTTTTGAATGGCGCGCCATTTTCCGAACGTTCTGACCAGCCCCCTTTTTCAAAGGACAGATATTTTTCACCCACTGCGTGAATATCATTTCCGGAAACCCAGACGCCATACAGGGGATAACCATCATATTCATTTAACGTCAGGCTCTGCCATTGACTACCATCATATGTCAATATGCTCGTGTGACTCCCCACAGCAATGATATTTTTATCATCCGTGCCATAGATATCAAACAGTTCACAATTGTCCGGCAAATTTGCAGGCAAGGACATGGGTTGCCAGTGATAGCCATCAAAATGAACAATGCTTGCCGGTGATCCCACAACAAAAATATTATCTGCACTGGTACCCCATATGGCCTTGAAATCAATATGTTCCGCCATAAAGGGGAGGTCAATGGTTTTCCAGTCCGTATCATCATCCAGAACAGTTATGGATGCACTGGCAGAAGTCCATCCAACAGCTGTTGCTTTGATGATAACCGTTTGCGAATGATCCAGAATATCATCATCTATCACGCCAATATTGAACAGAACAGAGGTTTGCCCTTTGGGTATGATAATTTGTGCAGGAACGACAATTTCAGATGTATCGCTGGATAATAAACCAATGGCAAGATCTTCAAGTTGAATTTTGTTTAAGGAGACCTTCCCTTGTTTAACGAGTGTGCCATCTTTTTCATTGGCTTTAGATGGAACTGTAAGCATCAATTCGGGTGATGACATTTTAATATAAAAATACTGGAAATCCGTGACAGATACATTTTCCGCATTGGTGGGATTGTCGTAGACCATGACACGATAGCGATACGCATGATTCGCTTTTAGAACATTTGCCGGAATGGTGGTCTGTGTGTCTAAAGTTATGGGGGATTCATAGATCAGATCGCCGGCATATCCATAAGTTTCCTGATACGCGTATATCTGGAGATTGCTGTGTAATGCTGTTCCTTGAAGGGTTGCTGGAGACCAGGTAAATGCTGGCATACTTGTAAAAACATAACCGTTTTCATTAGAGACCGTAAGGTTTTGGGCAACGGGAATTTCGCGATATGTGTAAGGTACTGTATATGAAGTTATTTCGCCGGCTTTTTCTATTGAAAAGGTGTATGTGCCATCAGGAATAATTCCACTCACAATGGAATAGGCACGTTCATCTGTAAAGGGCAAAGTATAGGCATGATCCATGGATAGGGTTATGGGGCCAGAAATGCTTACAGCATAATTTTCAATTCCTCCGGCGGTGTCAAGATCAATGATGGTTTGAATGCCTGATATGGATTTTTGTGAGCGAACGACAATATTCTTGACAATGACAGAATCACTTTCTTCGCCTGTATAAAAGAATCTTCCTTCTGTAATTGTTGTATAATTATTGGTGATATCAGCATCATCAACATAGCTTTCCCAAATATATTTTTTTCCCATCTGAAGAATGCCTTCGGGGATGGTAACCATTGAATTTTTCTCAAAAGCACAATAAATCTCCTGAAATCCATGAAAATAATCAAATGACTGACGAATACATGTTTCATAATACAATTGCACCGGTATTGATGAAGATGCCGCAGGCAATGAAAAAGTGGGTGTGCTGGTATTTAAAAAAGCGCCATTCTCTGGAACAATCGTTGCCGCAGAATCAATTGTTATTGGATTGAACGTATAATGCCAGTCTTTTTCAAATGAATGTCCATTTTTATCAATCACCTGGAAAGCATAATTTCCAGTCGTCAATGACAGTATTCTTATTTGATACCATAAACCATCGGTGCTGTTTTCCGGGTCGTTCTGCATATCAAAGGAATAAAATCCTTCAGGGCCCTCGACATAAATTTCTTGAATATCCCAGGGGGCAAGACCTGCAAGTGTCAATCGCAATTGTAATCCATATTCTGATCCCCAAACCCTGATCTCATCAATAAAAATATCACCCTTTGTCGGCCATTTTTCCGGAAAAATGCCAGAAAACGTTCTATCTGGAAAAGAACTTTCACTCACAATCAGAATGCCGTTGGAGTATGGATCACTTGCCAGCTCTGGTTTATAGGCTCGAATATCAATGGGATCATCAAAAAATTCCCCGACATTCACTGTCAAACTGTCATCGATGACTTCAATATCACTGTATATTTTTGAAGCGGTAAAATATCCTGAAATATTTTGTTCGCCACCGTCGTAATAGGTTGCTGTGAACGTACCGGTCAGAATACTCATTTCATCAGCGGTCAATGTTCCGGTAAATCTCATTGATACACCATCATAGGATGCTGTTTCCAGCGTCAGTATATGATTGGAAACAACGTAACTGAATATGTCTCCATGACACCCATTAGACGTTCCATTGATACAGGGATAACTAAAATGGTAATACGCCTCTTTCAAATGGTTGAATTCATCTCTGAAAATAGACCAGTATAATTGTTGGTTCGAACTACCGGTTGTTTGCATTTCAACTTCCCAGGATTCATCGATCAGGGTTTCAATCTTTCCAATCGTCACAGGAACCCTTTGTTTTAAAGAATCCTCAATTTTTGCCAGATCGCCTCGAAATTCCAGTTCATCGGTTTCAGCGTCCGGATCAATGGAAATGAGATCATTTTCCTGATCATCGGTTTCATTTCGAATATATTCCGATGCTTCAAAATACAGGTCAATGGCTTGAAGCAATTCAGATGTTGCATAATTTGAAATGACAGTTGATCCATCAGAAAATAAATTCATGAAATTTTGATATTTTTCAAATAAATCCGTGTTGATATCAAATATTTTTTCATCAAGTTTTTTAAGGATGTCATCCATGTCTGCATCGAGATCATAGGCACAAAGAATATGAATCGCCGACTTTAATGCATGCAGTGATGAACGAAATGCCAGAATGTCGCCATAATCCACCTCAACATCACCGTGCAGGTAATCACCGGTTTCTGTATCTGTAAGAATGCTTGTAAAAGTGGTCGATATTATTGACAGGTTCGCAAGAGCAGCGTCGATTTCTGGCAGAACGATATCTGACAGATATTTTTGAACATACTGAAATAAAGGACTGTCCTCTGGAAGTTGGATATCGCCATTGAGGTTTTTTGTAAAAGTGGCTGTCCAGTTGAAAAGATTCCGACCCGTTGTGGAAATGCCATAGCTGTCAAGCAGTTCGTTAAGAGTGTCAATGGGCAGTCCCGAAACATAGGTATCTGTATTCAACAACGCCAACAATCGTGTGCCAGCCAGGAAAAAGTTGGCTTCCGCATTGTTCGGTGCTTTGGAGACGGCATTTTGAAAGGATTCCCTGGCGTCATTGATGCCATCCTGGGTGTGCAGGGACAGTGCTTCCCGACCGTTTGCAATCAGTGTATCTGCTGAAATTTCATCATCCTGTATGGTGATTTCCTGAACAGCCGATTCCCAACCGCTTGCACTGGCTTGTATGGTGAGGCTTTGGGTACCATCCGTTTCAGTATCATTGACAATGGTACAATCAAATTCAACAGAATATTCTCCAGCGGGAAGGGTTACTGCTGAAGGAACTGTCATTTCACTGATATCAGTGGATGAAAGGGTGATCCTTAAATCCTCTGAAAACGGTTGATTCAAATAAACCGCTGCACGAGCAACACCCGAATTTTCAAGAAAAGAGGTGTCCATAGACAAATACAAATGAACCGGCGTGACTGTAAATAAAGCGGTAACCGACGATGACAGGCCATCCGGGTCAATGGCGGTGAATACAAGTGTTTCGGTGCCTGTCCAGTTGATATCTGAAACAGACAGCTCAGCAACGCGGTTGTTGAGTGACACTGAAATGGCCGACTGTCCGATGATATTCCATGCAATTTCACTGACGTCATGATCCATGTCTGAGACAAAGTTATCCAGAGATATCGCAGAAAAGGCCTGGAATTTTGGCACAAGCTGGTCAGGAATCGTTGTCACTTTCGGCGCTGATTGTCCACTGGGAAGATCATTATCCACAACAAGAATTTCACTGCTGCCGGAAATATAACCGGTTGCATTGGCAATAATTTTGATGGTTTGATCGCCGTCGATACTGGTATTATCATGCAATGTTAATTGTATCTGAATGGATTTGCTGTTCGCCTCAATGGTTGCAACATCTGGTGCAGACAGAATGAGAGTTCCTGATGGCTCTATGGTCAATTGAACCATTAATGCTTGATCTAAACGATCAGGTACACTGATTTCAGCATAAACCTTGCCATCGTTTTCATTGACCGTTTCTGGCAATGACATTGCCAGCCGATTGTTCTGTCTGGCAATATAAAACTCATGCGTTTCAGATTGGGCACTATTTTGCGGCAAATCCGCTGAATCAAGCGACTGAACACGCCATTGATAGGTTTCATATTCTTTCAATATGTTTTCAGGTATCAGGATGTGTGTCTGGGTGGTAACAGGAGATTCATAAACAATATGATCATTGAAACCCAATATCTGAACATTATAACAGGACGCACCAATCACAGGCTCCCAGCTTAAAACCGGCATGGTGGTTGTTATTATGGACAGATTTAGCGGTTCCAGACCAGAAGGACTTTCCAGAGAAGTGGATGCAACTGATTTTTCTATGCTGACAACACTGCTATCTCTGGAATCTGTAATTTTTATGGTATACGTTCCCTGGGAAAGTAACGTAATATCCCAATAGAATGAACCATCCGCCATATTTTTTGAATTTAAAGGGTAAAGCGTTTTTGTTTCCGGTCCAATCATTTCAACCGCCTGAATGTCATTTTTGCTGATTCCAGTCAATTTCAGTTTCAACCGGGAAACGCTGGTGCCAGAGGACAATACAACCGTCTCCAGGCTTGCATGTTCAATAACCAGTGGCTGAGATTCGCCAGTAAAAAAAGATTTGACAGATGATATGGAAAAATTATTCATGCTGACAGGATCTGGCCCATCCATGACCACCACCTGCCAGATATAACTCGTATTTTCTTTGAGAATACCCTGTGGCAAGGTGAATTCATTTTGAGACACAGCCTCTGAACAATATATCGTATTTTCCATCGTATCTAAAATAACCACTTTATAATACAGATGATTCCCCACCTTATCATCCATGACCGATTGCCATGAAAAGGTTGGCGTTGTACTGTCAAGATAAGCATTCTCTTCAGGTGAAATGATTGTTGCCATGGGGATGACATTAAATGTAAAGGATTTGTCTGCGCTGTACAGTTGGCCGTTGGTGTCTTGGACATCAAAATGGTAGGTATCGTCAATGGTATTCATTTGTTCCATTTGTAAATACACCTGTGATTCTGGAAACAAAAAGAAGGTTTCTGGCACTTGATTTATGGTCACCTGTCCATAATTAACAAGAATCTCTCTCACCATCCAGGGCGCAAGGCCATTCAAACGGACTGAAAATAACAAAATTGATCCTGAGTCTGAATGAACGCCATAAACTGCCACATGATCAATACAAATATCTTCCGGCGCCTGGTCTGGATAAATGTCTGAATATGTCCGATCTGGAAAGGTTCGCAAACCATTGACAAGAATATTATCGGTATAAGGATCTTGAGTCACATCCGGTGCATACGCTCGGGGACTGATGGGATCATTATAAAATTCTCCGGCATTGATGTGTTGGGTCTCCTCTGTAAAGTCAATCAGAGTTGCATTGAATGTACCGGATTTGCTTTCATTGCACAACATTCCTGTATAGGTTCCGCTCATATATCCCAGTGAAAAAGATCCTTTGATCAGAATATTCATTTCACATAAATTGTGTGTCGAATAATTCCAGAAATAATTTTGAATAGATATTTGAATCGAATCCGTCGTTTGTGTATAAGCTGCCAGAGTGCCTCCATACCCGATATATGAAGGACTGGTACTGTTCGTTTCAGAGGCAAACCATTCAGCATTCTGATAATTGTCATGTAAATCTGTTGTCAGATCAAGGTAAATGGTTCCACCCAGATTATCAGAGGTTGTAATTTTCCAGTTGGATGTTCGCTCTCCAATTTGAACCGTCTCATTGTTGATTATAGAGGATTTCAGGTCGGTTAACATGTCCCTGAATGCTTTTTCATCGGTTTTATATGTTGATTTCTCATCTTCAAAGGACAATAAATCGTTGCTTTGATCATCGGTTTCACTGGTGATAAACGCATAAGCAGAAAAATAAGTATCTATGGCATCGAGAATGTTCTGTCTGGCATCGGTACTGATCTGGTTTGCTTTTCCCGGCAGCAATGTAAACAATTGCGTGTATCGATCCAACAGATCGTCATTGATATGAAATTGCTCATCTGTAATTTTATCAACCAGCGCCTGCACGGATTGAATATCATAATCATAGCACGACAGGGTTAATATTGCTGATTTGATTGCATACAGAGCTGATTTATACAGCAGAACTTCACCATAATCCACCTCCACATCGTCCAGGGAATCCGTGCCCATTTCCTCCTTCGTGACAATCATCACAAAGGATTCCGAAATGTTGGACAAGTTGTTCAATGCACCATCGATTTCAGCGAGAAATACAGTATTCAAATAATTCATGACCGCCTGTGGTGATGGGCATTGATCGGTCAATACCAGACGATCATCTGATGCCTGGTAAATATCAGCCGTCCAATCAAAAAGATCTCGACCATCTGGATCAACACCGCAGGCATCCAAAAGTTCATTCAATGATTCCAGAGGTAAGCCGGGCGTATAAGGGGCATTCATATCAATGATTGCAGCCATTCGGGCAATGGCATAAAACAGGTTGGCCTGCTCGCTGGTGGGGTCAATGGTCAGAGCGGTGGAAAAATAGCCTCGACTGTCAACAATACTTTGATGAGTCCTTTTAGACAGAGCTTGCTTACCGAGAGTTATATAATGATCAGCAGCGATATCATTATCCTGAACATTAATTATCAGGGAATTGTCTCCCCAGCCATTGGCTGTTGCATGGATACTGACGATTTGAACGCCATCCTGTTCATTATCATCTACAACCGTCATGTCAATGCTTACAGAGAGTTCTCCTGCTGGAATAATCACTGATTGAGGAACACGTATTTCACTGGTATCAGAGGATGTCAGTAAAATGGTAATCGAATCCGGTAATGCGACTGGCAATCGAAGAGTAATGGCATGGTTCATAACAGTATTGGATTCAACAACAGCATCCGGCCCATTCAATGCAATGATTGGCTGAATGGATTGAATAAACAGGGGAATGAGATGTGTTGACGACATATTTTGACCCGGTGTCGGTGTGTCATACACATGAACCTGCCATTGATATTGATGATTGACTTGCAGAATATTTGCAGGAATATCAACGTATAGAGCGCTTGAAAGAGTACTGGTAAACAGGGTGTTTCCAATGACATCCAGCAGTTCAACAGAACTGTATAACGTATTGTCTGTGTGAATCGTCCATTGAAGTCGTGGAACCGTGGTATGAATATATTTTTGGGAACTGAGCAGATCTGCACAGGGCAATCGCTTAAATGTAAACAAGGTATCTCTGGTAATAATATTATTGTTTCGATGATCTGTTATGGTACATCGATAGTTACCATTGGAAAGAATACCATCAAAAGCCCATTGATACCCGCCATTGTTGAGCATTTTTGCATCAGCGACAGAGCATGTCAGATGTTGAGGGCCGGAAATCAAGACCGTCATAAAATCATCAGGACGTGCATTTGAGATATGAACCGTGATCAGGGTTTGATCAATATCCGGTAGAACATTGGATTGAATGGTAAAGGAATCAAGCGTCAGGGGGATCGTATCCGTGCCGGTATAAAAAGCACGAATATTACTTTGAACAACATTATGAGAATTAATATCATCAGAGCCATCAAAGGCCTCCACCTGCCAGTAATAGCAAGTATTGGATGACAGGATATTTTCGGGAATGATCACCGATGTTTCTGTGCTTCTTTGGAAAACATGGATAGGAACGAAACGATTGCGATCTTTTAAATAAATTCTGACACGATAATAGAGGTCATTGATGGTTTCGTCGGAAATGGGCTGCCATGACAAGGTTTGAGGTATCGTTATGATGGCGTTGTTTTCCGGATAGAGGCCCTGCTCGTTAAAGGGGGCAAGTGCATTATACGTAAGCACACGATCTTGTGAGTATTGATTGTCATTGCTGTCGGTCAATGTGATGGTGTATTTGCCTTCACCCAACAATAATGGATGGCTGATGATTAATTCGGAATTTTCGCTGATTGTGATCTGATTCATATCAATGGAAATCTTCGTCCCGCCAAAAAATGCAGTGAAATAACTGACCTCAACCCTGTTTAGAGGCGCGGTAACAGATACGGCTACAATATCGTTGAGATCCAGTCCATAAAAAGAGACTTTTAATAAAGGGATAAAAGATAACAGTTTCTCGTTACGTTCTCTTTGTTCATCGCTGATATTTTGATAATAGTTTTTAGCATTGTTAAAATAGCTGGCATAATTAAAGTCAAAGTCCCAGTAGTATCCATATCGGTATTGAATGAAATCATACATGAATAACTTATCCGCTATCGGTAAATCTGAAAATTCGGATTCAGGCAGGTTATGCGATAAGAAATAGTGATCAATATAGCTGGAAAATTTACTTAATTCATCAGGATTGCTTATGGCATGAATATAAAATTTATCCAGAAATGCGCCATTGTTATCTATTGGAAAGCGATCCGGATAAACGTCAGAATAGGTTCTATCCGGAATGGTACTGATACCGTTGATATGAATGTCATTGGTATAAGGATCGTGCTTGACATCCGGAAAATACTCTCGTGGCGAGATGGGATCGGCAAAAAATTCGCCGATATTGGCGTTGTAGCGTTTTTCGGTTTTGTCAATGCGGGTTGCTTTGAACGTACCGGTTCGGGTTCCCTCACAATCTTTAATGGTGTAAGAGCCATTATAAATACTGTCTTTGGCGGATGATAGTTTTCCGGTGAATATTCCGGAACCAGAGCAAGTGGTTGTATTATAATAGCAATTATCGTCCTGGTAGCACTCCTGCCAATTTTGCGCATTTAAAGAAAGCGTAACCGCGTTGCTTTCTTCAATAAATGACGTGACATCCCCTGAAAACCCAAGAAATTCATTGTTTCCATATATCCACATGTTTTTATTGACATAGGTACCTCCCTGGAAGGTTCCATAAGATGTCCGGTCCAGAGATAGGAACAGACGTTGATCTTTTTCATTGACCATTTCCCAGGTTTCATCCACCGTTCCCACCTGCAGCAAGACTTGTTGGTCCAACGATTGCCTGAGGTCTTCCAGAAACGACCTGAATTTTTCTTCATCTGATGAAAGTCCTTGATCTCCGCGATCAAAAGAAAGGAGGTCATCTTTTTGGTCATCGGTTTCTGACCGAATGAAGTCAGAGGCCTCAACATATAAATCAATCGCAGTAATAAACGCTGAACGGGCGTTATCATTCATATACGTTTGCCCATCTGCCAGTAGCATGAACACAGTGGTGTATTTGTCTAAAATGTCTGAATGAACATCGATGATATCCGCAGCAATTTTATCAAGCATTTCTTTTACGTTGATATCAATATCATAGGATATGGACATATAAGCGGCTGTTTTGGTCAGATTCAGTATGGATTTAATCAGCAGCACTTCGGCATAATCAATTTCAATATCTTCCTTGCAGTAATCGCAGATGTCTTCTTTTAAGAGTTTCAGGTTAAATTGATCCGAGAGGGTTGATAATTCATTTAGAGAAGCATCTATTTCCGCAATCCAGACCGATTGGATATATTTTTGAATTTCTGCTGGCGATGGGCTGGTGTCAAGCACAGTTTCATTCCCCTGGTCATCTCGTTGAATATCGGCAAACCAGTCATTGATATCTCGGCCCTGTTCGTCGATGCCGTAAACATCCAGCAGTTCTTTTATATTTTCGATGGGCATCCCGGCGGTATAATTGGTTTCAATATCCAGCAAGGGGGCAAATCGGGTGATGGCATGAAACAAAAGTGATTCTTCGTGACTGGATTGAATGGCCAGAGCATTTTCAAAGCTTTTATTGGCCAGAATAGCACTGTTGAGCGTGGCATTTCGAAGATATTGTCGGCCTTCTTTGATATAATGATCCAGGTTGGGAGTGGTTCCAGCAGTTGTTGCAGTAATAATGGCAGAATCCGTTGAATAAACCTTGTTGCTGTTTTCTTCGTGGGGTTCAGTGTAGTTTCGGAGTTTGAATTGATAGTGTGTGCCGGGCAGAAGGCCATTGATTGTCGTTTGTTGCTTTGCTTTAGAATGTAAGGGATAGATCGAAACAAAGGATTCACCCATTTTTGCATAGGAAACTTCAATTCCACCGGGCAAATCGGCAGACACCTGTGCCCATGAGAGGGTAATCGATGTTTCGGTACCATCTTCAATGCTGATCCCGTTGACAGGTACTGTTTGTGTGTTTGCCCAGATACCGCCCGTTTGTTTGATATCCATAAAAGATTTCAGATGGCTGTTTGAGGAATACAATGCATTATATGAAATATCCGAGAGACTGTCTTTCAATTGGGTTAAGTTGAGGATATTTTCTGGAAGTTCGCCGGTCAATTGATTTCTGTCCAGTTTCAGAATTTCCAGTCGGGTCAAACCGCCAATCTCGGTCGAGAATGGTCCGGAAAGATTGTTTTTACTGAAAATTAATTGCGTTAAGTTTGACAGGTTTTGGATGCCGGATGGTATTGTCCCCCAGAATTTGTTGGCGCTGGCATCCAGGATAGTTAAGTTTGTGAGCAGGTTAAAATTTTGCGGAAGCTGGCCATCAAAATTGTTATGATGGATGATTAACGTTTGTAATTCTGTGAGGTTGGACAGGATGTCGAAGATTTTTCCCTGGAGCTGGTTGGTGCTGATATTGAGGTATTGGAGTTGGGTGAGATTTTCAAATATGGCGGGAATGGTTCCGGATAAACGAGCATTTGACAGATCCAGATACTTGAGATGTGTTAATTGGCGAATCGACTGAAATATATCTGACGAAGACAAATCATTATTGTTCAGACTCAATAATTCAAGATACGTTAATGATTCAATCGATTCAGGGATCATGGTTAAATAATTTTGGCTCAAATTGAGTGATTTCAACTGCGTAAGCGTTGAAATTGAATCGGGGATGTTACCGTGTAAATATTTATTTTCCAAATTGATTCCAGTAATATAGTTACCATTGTAACATGTGATCCCCTCCCACGCACATTCCGTGCCGGGCATGGAAAAACCATCCGTGTGTATGGGGGCTTTTTTCCATGAAGCATAAACATCGGGAGAGGTTTGATGATATAAGTCAATCAAAAATTGACGTTCAGATTCTGGGATATTGGGAGTATCCTTGATGTTCAGTGTAAATGATTTTGTATCAGACAGTTCGCCGCTGTCATATGCGGTGATTGCAAGGGTCAATGTTCCGGTTAGCAATGACGGACTTATGGTTGCTTGAATGGTTTGTGGTGTATTGGGTGTTATGGTGTGAATCACTGAGGGGTCAAATTGAATCTGCTGGCTTGTTATAAGTGAATCGTCCGAAGCATCTGCTGAAAGAAAAATGGGACCGCCATTGGTGTCTGAAACCGTCAGCGTAACACAAACAGGTGCTGTTTTAAAAGTTTCCTGATGAGCAATCGGCTGTAGAATTGGTGGGATAGTATCTGCAATGGTAAAAAGACCCTGAACGGTTTCTTTCTCAGGTTCTGAAGCAGGGGTTATTTTCAGCATGCAATTAATTGAGATGGGGGAAGTGACCGCCCAATTGAATTCACCATTGTTTTCAGTTGTTGAAATAATGTCGAAGGTTCCATCTTTACCGCCCTGTCTTGAAAGGCTGATGGTAACAGTACCTAAAATATTTTGTGTTTCCCATTGAATGGGCATGTTGTCCCCAATTTTCCAGACAGTAGCCTGGCCAGGAGACCCAATAAACAAATGACCCAATAACCGACACTGTCCCCCGCGCACGGCACGGACATAATACGACGACGACTTAGCGTCGTTGTAGTCGTTGCCATAGAGGAAGTCGACGCCCCACGCGTAGTCAGTATAGAGGGTATAGGACGTAGACGACCAATAGAACGCAGACAGTGTATCGAGAAAGATATTTGAATTGATGGCTGGAGAATATCGAGCATAATTGACAATAGACTGCAAAGACTTTTTCTCAGGCAAACGCCAATCAGCGTAACCTGCAAGTGTTAAGTCTTCGCAATAGGAGAACGCATTTGGCCATGACTTTACAGGAGCCGTATCTTGTTGCCACATTAAACCGCTTGCCATATCTGTCACGGTACCATCATTATTCATGATTAACTGATCAAAAGCTCGGCACTTCCCCCCGCGCACAGCACGGACATAATACGACGACGACTTAGCGATAGTGCTATCGTAGCCAGAGTTGAAGGAGACGCCCCATGCGTAGCCAGTACTGCTGGTAACGGATACAGACGACCAATAGAACGCAGACAGGGTATTGGGAAAAATAGTTGTATCAACGCTCGGATTATACTTAGCGGCATGAAGAATGGAGTGTAATTCATTCATTGAGGGCAGCCGCCAGTCATCAAATCCACCATAGTGTTGTGCGTTCAATGTATGGATATACACTTCTGTATTTCTACCATTGTTATCATTCCCCGCATATCCACCATTGGTATTTGGATGACTGTCGAACCAGGAATATTGATTATCTGCATCATGGACATTGCTATAATCCTGTATTCCATTTTTTGCCGCTTTAACCTCCCAAATTAAATCAGTAACATTATCTCGCACCATAAACCATTCTGGTGCATCATCAGGCAAAGCATTTCCTTGTGCATCCAATTTGGTGTACGAGGGTTCATTCATTAAATAATTGCCATCCTGTCCATAATAGGGTTCTCCGGGTTGAGGGCAGGGGATTTCTTTTTCGTTATCATAGCAGAGGGTTTGTCCGGTGTCCGGTATGGGCCAGGCGTGGGACAGATTAATCAAAACCAATGATAATACAAGGATTAGAATAGTGGTAAGAATTTGTTTTTTCATGCAGATACTCCTTTTGTTTCACAACAACATTTCTGTGGATTGTTTGTAGAAAAATATTATTTACATATTATAAAGTTAAGACCGTTTTGTTATTTTGGTTTTTCTTTTTAAAGGAACAGTCAATTGTTTAAGCTGTTCTTGAAGCGGTTCAGACATTGTCAGAAAAATTTCTGGTGTAATTATTTTTTTCTTGTACAGGTCTTTGAGGGTTTTCAGCTTTCCTTTTAATATTCCTTTTTTTTCACCTCTTTTTTCACCTCTTTTTTCACCTAATTCGATGCCTCTCCTTTCCCCACGTTCTTCCCCAAGATTGATATAATATTCAGTTATGGTCGTAGCAACAAAGGACATTTTGACCTCCTTTTTAATGTTTGAAACGGTTTTTTCAGGCACTTTTTTATAAAAATCAACAAACTGGTCAATGAGCAATCCATAGCACAAATATTGAAACACACGCTTGCGCATATCTTCACGCTTACTTTCAAGTTCGATATGGATAATCACCTCGTGCAAGATGTCATTAATTTCCATTTCCATACTGACAAACAAATCACCTTTCAAGCTTTCCTTTAATGCCTCGTACCTGCTGATGAATTCTTTATCGATAAAGGTAAAATTGCCAATACGCATATCAGGGAAATAGTGATCAAAAAATTCTCGAGTAAATGCGGTAATCAGCCATTTAAACAATGAATCATGAGATTTTGGATTGATTATTTTAGACATGAACTTTTCCTGACAATTTTCTATTTTAGTGCAACACCACAGATTTCTTTGTTATTTTAGTTTTTCTTTTTGAGGGCCCCTTCAATTGTTTAAGCTGTTCTTGAAGCGGTTCAGACATTGTCAGAAAAATTTCTGGTGTAATTATTTTTTTCTTGTACAGGTCTTTGAGGGTTTTCAGCTTTCCTTTTAATATTCCTTTTTTTTCACCTCTTTTTTCACCTCTTTTTTCACCTCTTTTTTCACCTTTTTTTTCACCTAATTCGATGCCTCTCCTTTCCCCACGTTCTTCCCCAAGATTGATATAATATTCAGTTATGGTCGTAGCAACAAAGGACATTTTGACCTCCTTTTTAATGTTTGAAACGGTTTTTTCAGGCACTTTTTTATAAAAATCAACAAACTGATCAATGAGCAATAATTTATCGTCATCAATTCGATCCTTCATTTCATGCACGGTTTGATAGATATCCCTGATAATCTCTTCTCGCGATATACCGGTATCATCAGCTTTTAAGGCAAGCAGTTTACATAAAAGGGATTTTTTCTGGATCAGGTCGCTGCTTTTTTCACTGTTAATCTTGATCATGTCAAATTCATGATAAAGCTTCTGTTTTTCATGGGTGAACGCATACCAGTATTCTTTTTTCAAAATTTTTTGCCATTTCGCATCATCTGTATAAACAACAATGCTCCATATGGGCAATTCTTTTAGTAGCCATCCATAGCACAAATATTGAAACACACGCTTGCGCATGTCTTCACGCTTACTTTCAAGTTCGATATGGATAATCACCTCGTGCAAGATGTCATTAATTTCCATTTCCATACTGACAAACAAATCACCTTTCAAGCTTTCCTTTAATGCCTCGTACCTGCTGATGAATTCTTTATCAATAAAGGTAAAATTGCCAATACGCATATCAGGGAAATAGTGATCAAAGAATTCTCGAGTAAATGCGATAATCAGCCATTTAAACAATGAATCATGAGATTTTGGATTGCTTGTTTTAGACATGGATGCTTCCTGACAATTTTCGATTCCAGTGCTGCACAGACTGTTTTGATCTTCTGGC
Source organism: Deltaproteobacteria bacterium (assembly GCA_002753725.1). Classification (GTDB taxonomy): domain Bacteria; phylum Desulfobacterota; class Desulfobacteria; order Desulfobacterales; family Magnetomoraceae; genus Magnetomorum. Next base: position 3,714 of record PEAL01000024.1, on the reverse strand, counting down.
TTTTATACGAAGGGATTTTCCATAAAAAATAGTTAATTATTGTTACTAAATCATCAATTTTTATAAATAAATCTATACTGTTTTAGAAAAAAATGTTTATACAGTCAAGAATTTTTTCTGGTCAATTAACTTTTATTATGGTATGCATTTTCTTTCGTTTATTACTCATATTTATACTTAAATATCTTTCTCAAACGGAGAATTACCATGAATTCTAAAGAACAGTATCTTCTTAGCGCCCTTGTTTTTATTTTGACAGTTATGCTTACTCTTCCTTCTTTTGCAAATATCACTCGATCCAATCCTTATCTGGATTTAGGCATATTTGCTTTTGAAGAAAAAGACTTCAAATCAGCGATTTCCCATTTAAAGCGCGCCATGCTCAAACAACCCGACAATCCCATGATTTATCACTATCTGGGAAAAACATTCCTGGATTTGAAACGATACGCTGATGCCAAACAGTATTTTGATCAGGCCCATCAATTGAATCCAAAATTAGAGGGCTTGCTGTATGATCGTGCTTATCTTTTTTATTTAACTCAAGATCATCAACAGGCATTAACAGCATTTATTGATGTTGTCCAACAGGAACCTGAAAATATGCTGGCCATGTATTATGCAGCAATTTGTGCGTTTAAATTAAACCAATATAATACAGCGCTTAAATATTTTTTGATGACTGCCAATAGTCCCAACGCAAAAGAAAATAGCGACTATTATGCGGCAGTCTGTTACCTTCAACTGGGTAACATCAAGGACGCACGAACCCTTTTTGAACGTATCCATCGTGAATCTCATTCTGACGCTCTTAAAAAGGATGCTGATAAATGGTTAAATTATATTCATATGAACGAAAAAAATTTTCGTCCCTACCAGTTATATATGAATCTTTCCATGACCTATGATGACAATGTCAAACTGGTTTCACCCGATGATACCGTCAGCGATGAAGATGATTTTTTGGTGAAAGCCCTTGTGGGTGGAACATACCATCTGATGCAATCTCCGCTTTTTAAAATGGGCATTGGTTATCGTCATTTTCAGACTGTTCATGTTGATCTGGATGAATACAACCTTGTCAGCAGTACTGGAGAATTTTTTCTGACCTATCATACCAATGACACCACTTTATCTTTTTATTTCACTCCTGAATATTACTGGTTAGATAATAAAAGTTATTTGAGCTGTCAACGGATTCAGCATGATATTCAGTGGCAGAAAAGCAAAGATGTCAAATTGCTGGCAAATATTGGATATGCTTTTAATCATTATTTAAATCAATCAGAATATGATGGTCACACGACAAATTTAGGTGTTGGGATTGAAAGCATTTTACCGGATCGTAAGCAGTGGAAATTATTCGCTCACATTAATGCTGAAAATAATTCGGCTGAAGGGAAAAAAAAGGAATATTAAAAAGGTAAATTGCAATGCCATCTGGATTATCAGCAAAAAAATATGCTCTGGTCTTTTGGCGGGGATTATTCATTTAAACATTATATCCATCCGAGCCGCCAATATGATCTTCGTCGAAGAGATGCTCTGGTTAAAGTCTATACATCTGTTTCATTGATGGATTTCATTATTCAACCCCTTATAAAAATTGAACATATGATCAACACATCAACCATTGACGACTTTGATTACAGAAAAACATCTATTACCGGTTCATTTCGTTATGTATTTTAACTTGTTATTCATACATTCGAGAATTTGCAACTGACGTGTTTTTTTTATGACAGAGGAGAAAACAAATGAAATTTCATCGACACTATTTTATTATCGTCATGTTACTGGCAGTTTTATGGAAAATTGCAGGAGCAACCGTTCCAGAAGGATTGACCATTCAAAAAGATTTTCAACCCGGTTTTGGGCTGTCCATTGGATCGGTATTTATGATTGATGGAAAAGCCATTGTGGTACATGATGGGCATCCGAATGGATATGAAATTTTTAAAGACATGCGACTGTATCAAAAAGATACGATTTACACACAGAATCCAGGTCGTTTACTGTTAAATATGCTTGATGGTACCCAAATAACTGTTGGTTCACAATCACATCTCACGCTGAATCAGGTGAGTGTCATTCCTCTAAAAAATTCTCGAAAATCATTTATTGGAATGCAGCGGGGGAAAGCGCGTTTCAATGTTCGAAAATTATCAAAATTTCGTCAAACCGAATTCAAGGTCAAAACCCAGACCGCATTAATAGGCGTTCGCGGATCTGACTTTTTTATCTCAGCCGATAAAACAAAAACCTCAGTGACCACATTTGATCATACACGACTGGAAGTCCTTGGCTTAGCACAACCACAGCTTCCGCCGACAATTTTGCAGGATTTCCAACGGGTCAGTATTGCCTTTAGCGACCGACCATCGGATATTGAAATTATTTCACAGGAAGAAGTCAATCGTTTGAAAACTGAATATCAGTTCAGTTCAAAGGCTTCGGTTGAAAAAGATAAGGATATTGAAAAGGATCAATCTGAATCAAAAAATTCAGATAAAAGCACTTCTGATAAGAAAAGCTCCACAGAGGAAACATCTGAAAATAAAAACGCGGATGGTTCAACAGATACAACCACACAATCACCCTCCGATGAATCCCTTAACAATGATGCTTCTGAACAGGAAACTGTATGGATGCCCACCCAGAATATCATTCCACCTTCTGATATGATTCAAGCGCAGGCACCAGATATTCAAGATATCGGTACCAGTATTGAAACGATTATTGAAAAGCGAGAAGACATTATTGATAATCAGATTCAACAATTTTCAGAAGAGATTCATGAAGAATCTAAAGTATTGCCATCATTTCCAGGAACGCCACCATTGCATTGAGAGAAACGTTACGCCATCTGATGACATTCTGTCCCTATAATTTTGCTGCGATATAAACACCATAATATAAAACGATGGATATCTCCCAGGTCGGGAATGGATCGGACAACAACCATGCTGGGATGGGTCATGAACAATCCCGGTAAAAAACAAATCATCACAGATGTTTGGTAATCAAAAATATATGCATCCTCAATGAAATATGCGGCTATCAGAATATTTGGCAGCGTCCATATCACCAAACGACCAATAACACTCGTGACTTCGTAAATAAGGCTTGTGATCAGAAAAAAATTGCAAATGACTGCATAGATAAGACAGACTAAACTTGTAACCGCGTGCACTTTCAAAGAAAGCCACCATAGATTATGACTGAACAAATAATCGATATCAAAATTTACATGAATGTAAGCATTTAGAAATGCCTGTGATTCATAAAATCCATTATAGTTTACCCATATGTAACTTCCCATATAAAGGATAATTGAATGAATAATAAAAACAGCAATTGAAAAAAACATGTAATTTTTTAAATCATTAAAAAAAAATTGAAATGATTTTAAAAAAGCGCTTTCTTCCAACCGATTGTTTAAACGATTATCATATTGATTCATTTTCCAACCTCTCTCTCATTAAAAAGCAATCTGTTTATGAATAAAGGCAAAAAGTATGCCAGTAAATAAATGAATATCATGTCACCTTAAAAAGCTATCTGTGTATATAGACACCAAAAAAACCGATTTCTTTCAATATAAAAAAAATTTTTTTTATATTTCCTTACGGAAGGCGTTTTTTCTTTATTTAATGATCATGAAGATGTGACCCGTTCGCTGGTGATTTAAAAAAAAACAATTGATATTTTTTC
>PEAL01000187.1 GCA_002753725.1 Deltaproteobacteria bacterium | reverse complement strand
ATCAACGATGGCTTCCCATTGAACATTGGTGTACTCTGATGGTGGAATGACCACGAGTACTTCTTTACCATCCTTGTTTTTTCGTTTGCGTTTAACCGGTTCACCATCCCGGGTTTTACCATGATCAATGCTTACCGTGAACTGATGCGGCGTTTTCGTTTCATTGGAGCCCTGAACAAAACATGTATTGGATGGGATGGGACCATTCACTGCCAGTGCAGACAAGGTTGTTTTTCCGGTGTTGTGATACGTAAGCACGTATTCGATAACTTCACCGGGGGCGGCAGAATCTGTTTGTTTCAGGGTTTCCTTTCCATTTTGATCTGTTGTCACAAGGTATGCCGACATTTTGCTTTCCAGCGGGCCTGCCAGCAATATTGATGGACAACACATGAGAAAAATTAAGAGGATCCAAAGGATTCTCTGTGGTGGGTGTTTCATTGTTCCTCCTTGATTAAAAATATTTGTTAATAAAAAATTGTTTAAACCTTTTTTAAATAATCACTCTTATTCAATTTCTACCCTGAATCGTATTTCAGCCCGTTCTCCTGATTTTAAGCAGTGGCTCTCCATGATACCATCTTTATTAATATCCATTGGATTCCCCACGCAACATTCCATTTCTTCAGCATTAACTGAACAGAAACCTGTGTCTCCCGGATCAGGCTGAGTATAGATAATTGGGGCTCCCTGTATAAATGTAAATGCGGGCGCTTTGTCGTGCAAAGTAACTTTACACACAGGTTCAGCACTGTTATTTACAGCAGTAATCTGCCAGACAATACATTCACCGGGATGCGCTTGAAAATGTGAAGCGATGAATTTATTTAGCGAATTCATGTCTGAATCACAGGTGGTATCTATGGCACCCATCTTGGTAATCTGTAATTGAGAACTGGCAGCGATGGTTCGATCAGTATTGCTTGCTGTGGACGCACTGTCCACAACAGATGCCTGAACAATTAAAATATCAATGCTGCTTGGAGCAATCTGAGTTGGGGCAATCACCCGCACTTTGACCTGTACGCTATCGTCTGGATCCAGGGGAATTGCGATACTACCTGCATTATCGCTGACCAGAGAGATGATTTGCCATTGGTTTTCGCTCTTGTCAAAAATGACCATCTTATCGCCAACAGAAAAATTCTGTATGTTTTGATATAAAGACAGATGACTGCCAGTAAATAATTGCGGCAGCAAGAGACTGTGAGACATCAGAGTTTGGCTTAAAACAGAAATTTTTACAGCAACCGGAGTATTTCCAATATTCTGAATGGTATGAAAATATTCAACCGCCCCCCCTGGAGCAACAGAACTTTCATTATCTGGTGTCATTCTGATTGCATCCAATGGCAGGATTTGAATGGCATCCTGTTTGATATCCCAAACGCCTGTTACTGATGAATAGACTTTGAAAAATATGGGAATCAGTTGCGGGGCATGGTCTTCTGGCACCAGTACCTGTACCTGACAAAAATAGGTATTACCAGGCGAGATGGATGGCGTTGTTGAAATAATCTCACCAGAATCCTTGACAAATTTAACAGTCCAGTTTTCGGGCGGACGAATCGTTGCCAATGAATCCATCCAGACCGTTAGTTGATACTGATCATTACGTAAACCTTCATTGGCAATGAATAGATCAAAGGATATAACTTTATTTGGGCTGAATATTTTTGTGGTTGTGATTTGAGACACCGGATCGGCATCGATCTCATTATGCAAACCAGGAGATGTTTCTGTATTGGCAATATCCACCCGATGGGCAGTTATTTCTCCGAGGCGTATCTGACTGGTGTCCTGAATCGTTTTGTTACCCGATGATTGTGCTGTCACTGTTGCGACAAATGGCCCTGTAATTGTACTATTTGCTGGAAGCATGGCACAAATGACGAATACGAGCTGTTCACCAGGGGCGAGCAGGCCTGTATCAGGATGACCATCACCCGTGGTATCTAATAAAGTGGTGCTTTGATTTTCATGATATAATTGAAATACAGTATTTTCAGGAAAGGTACTGTTTGAGATCATTAGGGAAAAGGTATCTGAAGTATTTCCCTGATTGGTGACCTGATGATTGAATAAAACAAGAGCGCCTTGAGCTGCCTGATCCACATATTGCTGATCGTTCAACGTGCCATCGTCATCACCGCCATCGTTGATATTCAAGGCCATACCCGTGCCTGTATCTGTCATTTGAATGGCATAGAACCTGGGAACGGTTTGAGTTGTTTTATTGGATATTACTATGGGTTCATCCGTGGCATTGTTTTCATCAAGATCCCCCTGAACGCTGATGGTATTTTCGATGACACTTCCCCCTGTAGCCTGATTATCAATATCCAGTACGTAAGTAAAAATCACTTCTGCATCAACGGCCAGTGTATCGATTTCACCCGTAATTTGTCCGGGAAAATTCCCATCATGAGAAGGGATACGCCCATCCGTGCCGTTGGCCCCATCATCGATACCGGGTGTGGCACTAAAATCACTGGCTGTTTGAAGGCTGTTGGCCTGATAACGTGTATTTTGGGGAAGAATATCTGTAATGATGATATCACGCGCAATGCCATTGCCCTTATTTTGGATGGATATTTGATAAGCAATGGTGTCATCATCAATGCCCTCACCATTGGCCTGATAGACCGCTTCTTTGGTAACAAACAAAATGGCCTGATTGGTTATCCATACTTGATCATGATTGGTGTCATCACTGGTGTCGGTATTATCGCCAACATCTGTTACACTGTTATTTTGGCAGATATGGGTTCCCTTTTTAGCTTTGACCTCCAGAAGCAGACGATAGCGGGTTCCTTCTGTGGCTGAGGCCGGAATATCGCCCAAAACAATCAAATGTACGATGTCTTCGGAAGCCAAAAAAACTGTTGTGCTGTAGTTGCTCGATGTGGTTGCAAGGGTTGGATCAGAATCATCCACGCGGCCATTATGGTTCAGGTCTCGAATTAATTGAATTTTTGAAAAATCTCCATTGTCAGAAGCTGTATTGTTAATGGCCATGCAATATGTGTCTGAACCATTTCCTGTATTTTGAAGTGTATGAAAAAAGGTACTGGTTTTTCCAGCCATGCCTTCGAGGTTGCGATCACCATCCAACGTGGCGGAATAAACCTGGCGGATGGTGATCACAACAATGTTGGTTGTTATGATGTGAGCATCACCGGTTTCATCCTCAAAATGAATTGTTGCCTGGTTGATGACTTCAGAGCCTGCTGACAAAGTCATGGCAACTGCCAATGAAGGCATGTTAAAAATCCATAAAAAGATCAATGTAAAATATAAAAATGTCCGTGAATGTGTTTTCATAATGATACTGTTATTGATTAAGTAGATAATTATCTGAATCCGTTTTACAGTAATATACGTTTAATTTTTACGATAACATCTGATTGATAACGGATAATGGATAATGATTATCTATTAATACAAATTATTAAAAACATCAAGCTTTCCTGATTTTATCCTATTATTTTTTTTGAAACGTTCGATACAAAGGTAAAAAAACTCTTTTGGCCAATGACACAAAAGAATCGTCAAAAGGGAGTTGGTTTTGGAAGCAGCGCTTGTAATATAAATTTTCAGATTCACCTGGAATTTTTAGATATGTGTTAGATTCCCATTTCAGTGTTGCTTTTTCAATAGCCTCTTCTTCTGTTTTTCCGCTTTCAAGTGTATTGATAAATTCAAAGGATGAAACAGGGAAGAACCGAATGGGCTGGTGTTGTCCCTCTTGAAAAAGAGCGATCAACTCCTTGAGCATGTCTTTCGTGTGTGCCACCGGTGGAAATTCATAAACATGATCATTTCCCACAAACCACGTGGATATGTCTTTCTGAGTGTTTAAAATAAGATGATATAACCAGCATTCAATGAAATCATTGGGTTTTGCTTTTGCCGGACGATAAAAAACAAGCCCTTTTTCAAACTGGTTCTGAATTCTTCCCCAAATGTTTACACCCGCTATTGTGAGATCAATCGTCGTATCGGTCATGGGACGTTGAATCAGTGATTGAACATTTTTTGCGATAGGATGAAGTTCTTCGATTAAATCATAATAAACAACACGGCCCATTTCTCCCAAAGGCAACAAGCCTTTGGCGCGTGATTGATCCAAAAATTCATACGGGTCGCTGTTGGATAGCATTTTCTTTAACAGGTCACACTTCAATACATATTTATCTATTCCTCCAACGGTAAAGGGTTCACGTCTGTCAAGGGTACGAATCCGATCATATAAATACAGCCCCATGCGGTGATTAAAAAAATATTGAATGGGATTTTTGAAAAAAGCAATCCATTCAACAATTGAAATTTTTGTTTCCATCTCATGCGCAACTGGCTTTGTCCAAAAAGGGAGGTTCTTCTGATGTGACCGGTCAACCAAAGCATGCGCAGCGTCACAATTATCTGCCGAATAACTGAAAAAATCGGTTTGATCCCTAAAATATACCGGATGAAACGCCTGTAAGCGATGGTATATGATGAGTATTTCACGAGCTGTTTTGTTTGAAAATATAAAATGTTCATCCAGGTAATCCAGAAGTTCACTGATTAAGACAGATGGCGGACGCAATGAATTATCAGTGATACTCTGTCCCACATAGCTGATATACAAACGTTTTCGGGCAGATATCAAGGCCTCAAGAAAAATATACCGATCATCGTTTCGAAGGGATCGATCCCCCGGTTTTGGATGTTGCGCAATCAAATCAAAGTTAGGGCTGCGATCCCGGCGTGGATAATCACTATCGTTTAAGCCCATCACGCAAATGACTTTAAATGGAATGGCGCGCATGGGAAGCATGGCACAACACGTAACATGCCCGGACAAAAACCCCAGGTGCGATCTCGGCTTTTCAAGGGTATGAGCTAAAAACCATTTCATTGCAGAGAAACTGACCGATACCGTGTGATTATCAGTTTCCTGGCTTTCCTGTTTCAGTCGGTGGTCAATTCGTTCCAGGCGGTGAAGAATATCACGAATGGCGATAATTTGAATATCTTCATCATCACAGGGTAAAAAACAGGCGTCCAGGAGATGGTTGATAATTGTTACCCATTCTTGCAATGAATGAGTGGCATCAAGGAGTTTAACTTGTTGAAACAAGGTTTCAGCCCATTGGGTAAAATGCCCCACAAGTGCGGCCGATTGGCCTTCAATGGCATCAAAGGGTAACACGCCACAAAAGGGATGTTCGGTTTCACCAGGCATGGCATACCCTAAAAGCAGACGATCCAAAGCATTTTGCCAGGTGTTTTCTGAGTATGCAGCCATACCGAATTTTGTACGATACTCTCCAGATTCTCCCCATCGAATACGGGTTTGTTCAATCCAGTGATTGATCAAAGGCATATCTTCAGAGGAAATATTAAAGCATCGTCTCACTGCCGGACATTCAAGAATAGAAAGCATTTGACCGGCTTCCAGGCGGCTTCCCGGTAAATCCAATATGGCTAAAAACGTATCAATGATCTGGCTTTCTTTTCGTCGGTTTCGGTCGGAAATAGAATAGGGTATGGCATGATGACGATCTGGATTTTCAAACACAGCCTGAATAAGCGGTGCATAGGTCTCAATATCAGGTGTCATGACCAATATATCCCGAGGTGACAGGTCGGGATCTGTTTCAAACATGTGAAGCAGTTGATCATAAAGCACTTCAACTTCCCGCATGGGACTGTGACAGGAATGCACGGCAATGGATTGATCAGAAGGCGGCACAGAAATTTTCGATGAATTGGTCTCTATATTGAGTTCAAACATTTGGCTTTGAACGGTTGTCAATAAATTATCTGCCAAAACAGGTTCAAAAGAATCCTTAAAATCCATTTGGATATGGGTATCATCCATAAACCCATAGAGTAAATTAAAAAAATCTCGTCCCAGGGTTCCCATCGAAGCCAGAAGCGGATGGCCTTCCTCATAAAAAAGCATGTCATCCGAATCGGCGGATTCCTTGAAAAGTTTGCGCGAAATTTCTTTTTTGGATCGAATTTCTCCCCAATATTCCCTGCTGGGATTTAACAGGAAAAGATGCACATCACACAAGTGTGCAAGGGAAATTAATAATTGGGTATGAAATTGGGGCAGTGCAGAAATGCCAAAAATAAATAGGCGTTCAATAAACGGTTGATGGTTATGATGATGATCAAACAATTTTTTGATGGCCATTTGTCCCAGACGCGCATCATGAAGGTCTGAAACATTTTCCGATAAGGCCCGCCATAAAATTGCCTGCCAGTGGGATTCTTTTCCTTTTTCCCAGGCATCGATCATTTCTGGTCTGAAAATGACATATTGATCAAAAGTATCGGCAATACGTGCACTAATTTGAAGATGTTTGAGGTCTCTGGTAGAATCTTCGGCCAAATACCGTTTCAATGGTTCAAAAGCGTCTTGATCAAGAAATCTGGGAATGAGTGTCATGAGTTTCCAGGTCATCACATCAACATCAAATGCGCCAGGTTTTTCAGGATTAAAGGATTGATCGATATCCGGCAAGAGATAAGCAAACAACGTGCGGATAAAACCATTAGGAAATGGAAATTGAATATTGGCACAACATCCCATACGTTCGGCAAGTTGTAATGAAATCCATCGTTCCATACCCTTGCTCTGAACAATGATTGTTTCCGGAGCCAGAGGATTGGACAACGGTTGACAAAGAATTTCAGCCAATCGATCCAGTAAAATTTCCGTTTTGTTACTTTGATGAAGGGTGATAACAGACATATTGCATGATCATTATTAAAGGGGGAAATCTATAAAGCCGGGACACATACACACGTTATCCCGGCGATATCATTTATACATTTTCAGGCAAGACCACAGCACCCTGTTGATCTTTCAATGTCAGGAGTGCTTGTTTTTGTTCTTTCAGAATGTCAAACAATCTGGCAGGAATGTTTTTTTCTTTGCCATATGCTTCAATTTGCAAGTCAATGCGTGAGATAATATTATCAATGTAAAGGGAAAACTGTTTGTCATATAATTCTTTTGGATATTCTTTTTGAATGAGCAAGGCAAACAATTCTTTTAAGTCTTCGTATTTGGGAATAAAACCAATGGGGGTTTGAATCGCTTCAACCCGGTTATTGGCTCGACGTCCCAGCCAAGTCAACCAGACACGAACGTCCTTTTTTTCACCCAGCAGTTTTTTTGAATCCCCCCCCCGGGCTTCATGGGTCAGAAAATAATTCAGGCCCGCCATGACAGGTTGGTTCTCAGGTTTAATTTTAGGACTTCCAAAAAATTTAAATTGGGCATCCATATAATCCCCCAAAGCGCCAGGAATAAATGGGGCATTGGCCCAAGGGGCACGTTTAACCCCCGTTGCACCAACTTCTGTGGCTGTTGCAGCCGAAACAATACACGCGCCAATGGCAACACCTTCATCTGAAGATTTAGCCTGCCAGACCGGTGGCATTGTATCACTATCACGTCCACTGTAGGTGATGACTTTCAGGCCAACACCGTTTGGGCTTTCAGATTCTTGCGAATACGTGGCCAAAGCAACGCTTGATAAGGTACATCGGGCATTGGGATGTGACATGGGAACAGGTTTGCCATTATCGTCTTTGAGATCAGCTTCCCAATAACCTTGAAAATTTTTACCTTTCGTTGGTGCAGGCTCACCATTACCGATCCAGTGGGGTTTACCTTCGTCATCCACCAGAACATTCGACCAGATCACTTCGGTTTTTTCTTTTCGCAAACAATCCATCAACAGAGGATCGCCCTCACTGTTGACATCTTGAACAATGCCAAAAATACCACTTTCAGGATTGATTGCTCGAACACTACCATTGTCATCAATCCACATTTGCGCCAGATCATCACCAATAAAATCGGTTCCGACCATCGCGGTTGTTGTTTTACCACAACCGCTGGGTGCAGCACCGGCAAACCAGGTGACACGGTCATCATCATCTTTCAGTCCGGTGATAAACATATGTTCAGACAATTCATTCCCCCGATTGTCATAGATGGCTTTATCTACAGCAAATCGGTGATTTCCTTTTTTCAGCAACAGGGTATTACCGGCATAAGTACAGTTAAAACTATAGGTGGTCTGATAACTTCGATCCATATATACACGGGCATTGGGAAGATCTTCCGGACGATTCAGGCCTTCACTGTGGACGTTGGTGAAAAAATGACCCAGACATTCGATCTGATCTTCAAAAGCATGATAAGCATTGCGATACAATAATTCCGCACTGTGAGCAACATAGGCAGAGCTTGTGATTTCAAGGGCAGGATTGGATACTTGCGCACCAACCGGCCCCCGCATATAAAAACCGACAATCATGGTTTTTCCTTTCATAATGCCGGTCATTTTTTCACGAATATCTTCAAGAGCCTCTGCTCGCATGCGTTTATTGGCCAACGTGCTGACATCCTCACCATCATTACTGATATAAAATGTTCGGTCGATGATTCGCCCTTGCTCATCTTTTAAATCATAATGGATGGTATGATTTTTCATTGGAAGTTCCATCTCTTCACATTTTTGAAGGGACAAATCCCGAATAAATTGTTTGTCTTCAGCCGTTCCTGTATTGATAAACACCGTATCTGGATCACACATGACGATTGCATTGGCAATCTTAATCAAAATTTCCGGATTTTTGATGAATTGAATTCGTGACAGATGAGTTGAATCCATTCGTGATTCAAAGCAGGCCATTGCCGCGTCGATGGTTGTGATACCACCAATTTCACAAACAATATCATTGCCTTTCTTTTTTTCAAACATGAAACCGTCTCCTTAATAAATAATATCATATAGTTGGCGAATTTTCCGAAAAAATTTACCTTCGGGTGAATACTGGAGTCCCAAATCTAAAAATTTGGGCGTCAAAGAAAAATAACGAATTGATAAAAACCAGTCCCTCCCAAATCTAAAGATTTGGGACTCCAGTATTCACCCGAAGGTTTTGTCAGAAAACCCGCCATTTATTTAAACAAATAAATATGTTGTGCGTGAATCCTTAACATACCCGAACAATTAAGACAACGTTTGGGTACGTGATGAACACCTTGTTCATCTCTGAAATATCGAAAATTAAATATCTGAATTTTTATTTTATGACAACCCATTTATTTATAAAATTCTGATGGTAAAAATGTGGGATTCATCTGTCTTTGCAGACAATTCTCACCATAACAAGTGAATAAGAGACAAAGCCAATAAAATAATAAACGCATGCTTTTGATGGTCTCGCAGCCATTGGTAGCGGGTCAAGCGTGTACCGATTTGTCCTCCCATCATTACACCACTGCATGTAGATAATAAAATGGGGGTATGCTGGGGCCAGTCGCTGAAGCCTAAAAAAACAGTGGTAGCAGTCAAAAACAGATAAAACACAACTGAAAAGAACATGACCACAATACCGGTGGCGACCGCACGCGGTGTTGACATTCTTAGACGCTCTTGCATATGCGGAATCAGCCAATCCGAATTACCGATGGATAGCAGGCCTGTAAAAAAGGATGAGCATATGACAATCCCTCGACTGTTTTTTATCGCTAATGGGTCTGTTGGCAGGTAAGATTGCTGGTTCTCACCATAGAACGATTGAAGCATTTGGATAAGCAGGTAGAAAGCGACAGCAACAAAGATCAATAATAATAACCGTTCGCTTTTCATGGACATGAAAAATCCTGCCAGATAGCCCACCAGAATCCCAATAAATGAATATGGCAAAAACTGTCGAATCACACGAAGATCGGCAATGCCATCTTTTAAAAAATTAATGGTGCCAATGCCTTTGCCAGCAATTTGAGTAAAAATGGACAGCGAGATGGCTTCAGAAGGGGGAATACCAAGAAGAGTCAATAATGGCAGCCAGAGAACACCGGCACCAAGGCCAGTAAACATTACCATGGTTGCCACAACAATACCAAAAGCATGGGAAATAAAAAATATAACCATGGGGGGGGATTGAATGTCCGGTAGCGTAAAGACAAGTGTAATATACACAATATCCAATACAATCCAAAAAATCAGGTGTTCAAATATGTTGGATAATTTTTTTATCATATTTTATTTAGCTCGAAGATCATAATTTTTTAAATCGTTGCACAAGAATCCGTAACATTTTCAGAACTCTTCCGAAAATGATCAATCTCATCTTTAAGTAATAAATAATCATTAAACAGAAAGCAAAGGATGATCATGTTCGCTGCCAATC
>PEAL01000186.1 GCA_002753725.1 Deltaproteobacteria bacterium | reverse complement strand
ATAATATCTCATTTTATTATCAACTATTTCGCGATCAATTGCAAAAATAGCAGACCAGCTTTGAAAGGCGTTTTGATATTGTTTATTCCGAAATCTGTCATATCCTTCTTCATATTTTTTTTTAACGATCATTATTTTTTGTTTCAGACGCTTTGCTTTATCTTTGATCAAAGTATTATCAGGCAGCTTCAATTGTAATAGTTCATTTAAATGAAGTATTGAAGATTCAATCTGTCCACTGACATATTCAGTCAATGCCTGTTCAAAAATAACATTTGCCTTTTGTTTTAAGTAGGTTATTCTTTTAATTTCATCTTGTGCAAATTGTATTTGTTCAATCGCTTCATTATAATACACACTATCTTGTTTTATCAGTTTCAGTTTTTGTATCGCTTGTTCATAATTATCAGACGTCATTAAGCGATTACTCTCTGAGATTATGGAAAAATTAAGCCTTTCATACTTTGATTGTTGAATTAAATTTTCAGAATGTAAATATTCAGGACTTATTTTTATGATTTCATTGAATTGTTGAATTGCGTCAGTCCATTGACGATCATAATACAATTTGTTTCCCATGTTATAATGGTATTTAAGCTTTTCATTCATCGCTGATTTTTTTTCGATTAATGCATGATAATAAAGCAAGACTGAAATCAACAGGATGAATACAACAATACCTGCAGTAAAATATCTCTTTTTGATCAGCGAATTCATGTTTATTTTATTGACAAACTGAATAAAAGAATTGTTTATTGGCTTACTGGCCGATGAACACTCAGCGTTGACATCATCCGAAGGTTTTGTTTTATGATGGATGAATTCTTTCCTAAACGATTCTAATTGATCAGGTGTTAACATAATCGTTTGTTCTTTATCGAAATTAACCATTATTTTTTTCCTCTCTAACGAATTAAACTTAAAATCATAAACAATTCAAACATAGATCACCAAGCTGCTTTTCAATGATGAAAAGTACTTATAATTTTTTATTTAGGACGCTCTACATTTAGATAACTTTCCAGTTATAGCCCCCGAATTCGGTATGCAACAATGGAAAGGTTATTTAATTGTGGGTCATTACTATTTATAAACGCAAAAAAACTGATCTTTTTGCATAAAAAATTATTGAAATGATTTTTTTATCGGAAGGGCTATGAAGGGCTATGCAGCATAAGGCTCAATCTGAAGATAGCCTTACGCTGCACAATATGGCTAAATAAACGTCTTTTTTTTGGATACTCATTTTGTTTTGTATGTTTAATATCTTTTTGACCTGTAAAACTTATTTTTTTTCTTATGATTATAATGCTGTTTTTTTTTATTTTTCGGAATTTTTTTCTCTTTCCTGTCTTTCATTTGATCAAGATCCCACATTGTCCATGGCGTGTACAAAACTTTTTGAATATCATCTGCTTCTTTTTTCTTTAGCTTTTCATAATCTATCTCTTTTTCACTTTTCAACTCCGGATATCTGATGTCAATTGTTTCGTCAGGTATTATAAGCATACGTTTCATATCCTGGATATGCGGAATATGATCAAAATGAGTATTTTCAGAAATATTCTCAATTTCATTGCTATTGTTAAACCAGCTCGAAAGCTCCTTTTTTCCTTTGTCAATATAGAACGCCTTACTGTCAAACCTGCTTTCAAAATGATCTGGACTTTTTCGAATCAAAATATCTCTAACCTGTATATTAACACTTCCCATTCCCAAAGGTTTACCCATTCCCAGACGATGAGCCATATTGTTTTCGAGTTCAAGAGCATATAATAATAAACCAAGTTCCCATTCAGAAAGATTGTCAAAACCAATTTGAAAACGAAATGTGTTACCAGCAGCCATGGGTTCAATGGTTCTATTATTTTCACCAGGCGTTGCCGATTGAATCTTTACACCTTTGGGATGGTTTACATACAGTTTTCTTCCAGGTATACAGGATTTCTTATCTGGCATGGCCCATGTGGCTCTTGGGCGCTCTAATAAAGGTAACGTCAGGGGGGTGCCTTTTGTATTGTTGACAAAGCCCTGTTCATTATTTGCATACCATAATGCGTGATTGGTGTGATCTGCCTCTGTCAACTTTCCAAAACCAAATCGTAAGCGACTTTTAATGGTCGTTGTTCCAAAAAGACGACATGTGGGACAGAGGCCTTTTGAATAATCAGTCAGCAAAGATTCAAGACATGAGATATCGTTGCATGTTGCACAATTTTCACTGCATTCTTTGATACAGGGTCTTAGTGATTCGAAGCCTTCTTTAAATCGTTGTCGCATTGGCTTGTCATCACTTTCTCTGGAAATGTTAACAGGGGTAATATTTTTAGCAACACACTTTTTTTCTTCAATTTTGGGTTCAAAATAAACAAGATCACCAACTGTCAACTCATCATTTTGAAATTGTGTTCTAAAGAGTGAATCAATTTTTCCGGTATTATCATCATATGATTTAATGATTTCTTTATATTGTTTTTTCGATTGACTGGTAACCATGAATTCTTCAGATTTATCATAGGGTATTTCAAAAACTCTTTCACAGCGTTTTGAAATGGTATACTCTGTATTATCTTTGGTCTTACAATATAAAACAGGTCTTGGATAATAATTATTTTTGCCAGTTTCCGGTCGTAATTCTGGAGATTTGCTTTTGAGCAAAATGTTTAATTTCCAAGGGTCCCATGATTGATCACATGATATAAATGTAATGTCCTGGCACGACGTTTGTTGATCATCGTCCAGTTTTTTATTGGCATTATTGGTTCCTGTAAATTTAATATAGCCGCTTCTGCTGCCAAGGTCAGTGAGTACAACAATTTTATCAACGCCACCTTGTTTCCACTCTGGTTTCTGAACAATATTAAACCGAATCGCTTGTTTACCGGATAATAGTTGAATACGCGTGTTTTCATCTTTTTTCAAAAGATAAGCCCTGTTTTGTTCCGCAAATTTAGCTAATGCTTTGTTATTGTTGATCGCTTTTCTTAATCGTTGGTCTTTGTTTTTTGCTTTCATGCGATCTAAATATTCGTCTTTTGCACCAATGGCATTTGTTATTGTCATATCATCATAAAGGGGTAAACGATATCGATTGCATTCTGTAATATATAAGTTACCATCATTGCCTTTCCTGACAATACCGCATTTAAGATCACCTGCTTTTGAAGCATCCATCCGCCGTGTAATGTATGCGGATTCATCCAGATTTCTAAAACAGGAATTGGTCAACAATTGATAAATATATCCTATCATTCCCCGGATACTTGAGGCAGGTATCATGGGTTGATCATTGATTCTGAAAAAACGAAATCGCTTGTGATTTTCAGGAAATGAATCGGTGTTCAGTATCAAATCTAATGAATTGTCTTGTGTTGTATCTGGAATAAAAAATGGACTTAATGTGTGTAAATCACATGTGATCATACCGCTTAATTTTTCTTTGTGATAACATTCATGTGTGATTAAATCGTTTGATCGTTTTACAGTAGGCGATGGTTCTAGAAAATAGTATGGATGATACCATTGATCTTTTGACAGATTAAGCTTGATCTCAGGTTTTTTATTCTGATCAGTGACATCTTGTCTGTTGGTTTGGATTTCAGGTACAGGCTCTGGAAATTGATTGATTAACCAGTCAGGACCATCCATAAATTGTATTTTGGAAACCCATCCATAGCCAGAAGCACCATTTGCCCCCAGTGTTGCCATTTTGTTTTGAAGATCAATAAAAGCCTTTTTTATAGCGTTTTGACAGGCATCCTCAAGATCCTTGCTAATCCAAAAAATGCCATTAAATGCTAATGACTGATGTGGGTTTCCTGGGAGTGCGTGTACATCGAATTTAGCGTGCTCTTTGGCGCCAATCCAGTCGATGGCAACATGATCAAATCGAACTGGTTTGACATGATTGACCAGATTGGCATCTTCAAATCGAACATAGCCGCCTGTCTGATTGTTGCCAAAAATATGACATACCATACAATTACAATCTTCGTGAATGAGATCATGGCAGTTTTCATTTTTTCCGACTAAATAACGAAGTACACCTCTGATACCTTCACCTTTTAAACTATATATATCACTTGTCGAAGACATGCCATTATCATCATAAGAGACCAGTGTTTTTTTGAACATAATTGCATCAGGAGTATCTTCATGTATGAGTGCTGCAATGGGGTCGTTCGAAATAACAGGGGATTCAAAATTTAATGTATAGGACACTTTTGAATAAGATACATTATCTGTCATTGTTAAATCAATATTCTTTTTTTTATCGTCTATCAGATGGTCTACTTCTGATTTTTTTAATCCAATATATCCTCTGTGTTTTAATAGACAATTATAGTCTTTTATGGCTATAATTTTTTGACGTGGAGATTGTAAATTAAACTGAAGATTATACCATTTGAGATCGACAAGATTAAATCTTCCTTTGCCTGTTCCCAATTGACCGCCAATAAAACACTGATTGTTTGACCATAATCCAAGTACTTTTTTCAGGTCTTCATTAATGTTTATATCCCCTGGATAATGCTTTATCATTATAGGAAATCTCAGTCCTTGTGGGCCGATCTCAATATTAAAAAGCGCACCATGTTCCACAACTCCGGTATGGGGTGATATCTTTATTCGTTGGCGAATTTCAGGAGGAATAGAATAATCACAGGCAATTGAGTCTTCAAACTTGCACTGTGAAAGGGTTTGACATACCGGACAGTTACAGGGCCTGGATATTCCAATGTCTACAAGATTACAATTGGACACCATTGATGAAAGATCGCGTCTGAATACGCCTCTTAAAACATCAAATGGAAGTCTCAGATGACCATTGGCGTCAGTAACAATGGGAATATCGGTATTACCACCGGTTAAGCCCGAACCAAAAAAGAAAGGGGTTTGAGATTCAAGAAACCCTGTGATAATCCAGAAACTATTTTTTGTAACGATTGCTTCATATCTATCGCTTAAAGCAGGTGCTTGTCTGGCATAATATTCATTTTCGCCAATAATTCGGCCGGTGGGTTGTTGAACGATTTGTAATGCTTTGGCTTCCTGATAGAGATTGTCACGCAAGCATTCAAAAAAATGTTGTTTTTGAATGGTGTTTTTATTTTTGATATGTTCAACAATACGTTGTTTGATGCTTTTATTATTTTGACATAAAAGGCCCCAGAATGTTTGTTTCGCTGTAGCGGTGTTGATTTCGGGAATATGTTCTATTTGTGGAACTGAAATTCTTCTTAACTCATAAATGGCATCAGCAAATGATCTGATATGAATTGTCTTTCCAGATTTTTGCATGGTGTTGATGATGTCTTCTGAAATGGCTTCAGCTTCAGTGGGGATATTTTGTTCGTTGATATTTTTTGTCGGTTCGTTTGTTGTTTCTATAAAAGATAATGGATTGGTTTTCACATCACTGTTACAGTCTTTCATTAAGAAATTTTGATGAAATGAATCCAATAACTGCTGGTGGATTGACATATCCCATTGTCCATCCTTTTTTTCGCCAATATCGATTCGACAAGGCGCCCCTGCCAGATAATTAATACGTGAAAGACCAGCAGCTATGAGACATTTGGCTTTCTCAACATCTTTGACAAGATCTGTATTGATTACAATTTTTCCAAAAAATTCTGAACAAAGAAAATGATTGGCTTCCCAAATTTGAAAATAATCTCTGGCTTTTTGGCTGTTTCGGTCATATCTATTTTTGTATCTGACAGATGCAAGGTCGGTAATACAGGAAAAACGATCATCTGGTATGAAATTTAAGAATCTGACTGATTTTCGATTTTTTTGGGGATTATATTTAAGGTGATTCCCCTGGGCATTCAGTTTGTTTTTTGATGAATGTCTTTGGGAAAAATGTTGTGCATCAAATGCACCTAAAATCTGACAAAAAATGCACGCATCTTCTTTATTGGTACACACTGATTTACCAGTTTGATATCGATTTCTTCGCCGCAGAAAATCAGATTGTTTTTTTTCAGAAATGCCTGATCGTAAATCTGCATGATATTTCATATGACCGGGACAGCACTCTTGAAACTGATCTTTAAAAAAAGCAAACATTTCTTCAAGATTCCAGATCATGTAAGATCTCACTAAACTTCCACGAATATAAGGATTTTGGAGCGTATTTGGATCGATGGGTCGATGCCAGTTCAGATAATTGATAAATCTCTGATAGCGTTGATCAGTTTTTCTTTTATGTTGTTCGACCCATTCTACCAGTCGATAATGTCCAAAAAATTTAATTCTGCAATTTAATGCATCGTCCATATCATTCTCCTTTACCCTGGATAACCGATAATTTTAAATGGTGCAAAATAATATAGCCTGTCTGTTGGCTCCCCATTTTGATCGCAAAAACTTTTTCTGGTATTAAACCATGAGTGTTGAATCGTTTGAAATTTTTCCAGCAATGATAGTGAATTTTTGGATTCGTCTGATATTATTTGAACGATCATTTCACTGGTTAAAGCTGCTGAACATTCCCAGAATGACCCAACAACCCATTTCGCTTTTTTGGTTAAGAAAATTCCTGCAATTGAGATGTGTTCATCAATCATGCTATTATAGGCAGGAGACAATTCAGTTTCACAAGCACCAAGAATAATCGTTGTTCCTTCAATATTTAATGAGGTCATTTGTAAATCAAGACATGACAATCCACCATTTTTGATCTTTAATTTTGAATCAAACGGGTTTACTTTATCAGCTTTACCATGACATAAGATACATAAAATGTCAGGAGGGATTTGTTTGTTATTGATCCAATCATCCTGACTGATCATATCGTCTCTGCTGATATCATCTTTTCGATTGGTCCATTTTTCATGATCATAAGTTTGCTGCGTTTCTTCTATATATTTTCTATCATCAAAATGTCTTAATATGTATTTACCCTTTAAATCTTGATGGATCATATTTTCAAAAGCCAGAGACCAGGCCGGTAAATAGGTACAGCACGTCAGGCAGAACAAAGGAGGTTCAGTTGAATCAAAGGCAGCATGAAGTGGAAGTTGATGCATAAATCCATGGGGAATAAAAATAATGCCTTTGGCACTCTTGCTGATCTCAAATAAAAAAGACATGCTTTTTCCCAGTGTCTTGCATAAATCATTTAAAGCATCCCAGGTTTCCTTTTTTGATGTACAGGTATCTTTCCAATGCTTATAGGATTGCCAGACAGGTTTTGCATTGAATTCATATTTTTTCCATTTGACATCATTAGAATTTTCAGGCTGATGGCCACAAATGGCATGACCATTCATGGTTTCATCAATATATAAATGAATGGATGTAAAAGCAGCAGGAATTTGATCAATTGCAACAGGACTTTTTCCTTTAATTTTTGAGGGAAGCTGCTTTCTTAAAATGGTATACTCAGGGTTATATATTCCCATGGCCGCATGAGCTTCCATCTGGTAATAGTGTTCTCTTAAGGTTTTAATAGCTTCAGATTTTGTATCTTTACGTTTTAGCAGAAAACTATCCATATCAGCCCATGTGATTTGTGAGCGACCTTTGAGTGAATCAATTATTTCAGCGGCTTTTTGTAAATTTTCGGTTGAAATTGCTGCTTTGATGGCCAGATGATAAAGATCATCCAATCGTGACCAGTATTGGCGAATTTGAAGACCAAAACTCATTAATTGCTCTTTATTGTTACAAATATTCCATGCTTCCAGTGCAAGTTCTTTCCATTGGGGATATTTTTCTGTACAAAGCATTTTGATAAAAAGAATCAAATCGTCCCATATTGGGGAAAACAATTCTGTATGCTTTTGATCCTTAAATATACTGATAAATACCTTAATTTCATTGTTAAAATCGTCATTATCCATTGATCCTGTTTTAACCAGACGAAATACGGATTGGAGTTTTGCCAGCATAAGTCCTGGATAATCGGCTGTTAGACGATCCATTTCAAAATCAATTGGCATGCTTAAAATGGTTCGGTCCAAATCTTCATTATTGGGGGTTAATTCGCTGCAGTAAAGGGATAAAATATAAAATTGTAATGGCGTTTGAGGGGTGATAGACATCTTCATGAATTTTTTTAAAGCGTCATGAAAATCATTTTGATAGGTAATCAGATCCATGCGATACAGTTCATGAAGTACCTGAACATATAATTCTGTGAATTTTAATCGATAACTGCCATCTCCTTCAGCGGCTTCATCAAAATATGAACAACACCAACCCAGACTTTTTTTCATGGCTTCCAGTTTTTTTTCAGGGTCAGAAACGCCTTTTCCTTTTGGAAGAATACATTTTCCTCTTTTAAAATACGCATCAGCAAGCAAATAATAAACGTTGCTTGAAGAAACAATGTCATTATACAACCATCTGGAATCAGACTTTCTTTTCAGCAGTTCCATCAGAATACGAATAACCAGTTCTAACCAGTTATTTTTACACTTAAATGGAATTTCACGATCTTCTGATACAGCTTTTTGATAAATTTTATCAGCCTTGTTCACCAGTATGCTTATTTCTTTTTGTTCAGCTTTTTGATGGTATTGTTTGAGTGTATCAGAAACAAGGTCTTTATTTCCATCAATGAGAGGACATTTTATGGATTTATCACCGCTTAGTTTCATGGCAAGAAGCAAATGTTCATAATCTTTACCTTTAATAAATTCATCAATTGCCTTTTGAAATGCATCTTTTTTTCTTTTTTCTTTTTGTTTTTTCTGCCGGACATATTTTTCAGGTGTTTGGCTGACAATGGTGTCCAGTTCCAAATCTCTCTGAATTGCTTCTTTTAACAAATCGTTTATTTCTAATGTCATAATACTTAATCCTCATCACCTTGATTAAATGTAAAAGAATATTGAAGCCAAATGACAGGTTTTTGGGTGGGATGCTGTATTGAATCAAGATCTGGTTTTCTTTTTTGCTCGACAACTGTTTTGATGTCATTAATAATGCCAGTCAAATAATCAGCATCATCAGATTTAACGATGCCAGCAATAATAAACAGGCAATTCATAGCATCTTAGACATCAATTTTAGCATTAAATGCATCATCAGGAATGTCTTGAACATGAATGCATCTGGTTGTCCAATCCTTATATATCAGCAATCCACCATATTGAAGACCTTTTGCCCCCTCAAACAGATTGTCCAAATAATTAAAAACGTCATCGTCAGGCGGATCAAAAAGCCCATACCAGTCATCAGAATTTGTGATATCAACCCTTAAAATAGCAGGAATATTGCTTTGCGTATTTTCACTCAGCATTCTGACAACAGGAACAAACGTTTCTTTTGGATATTTCTGATTTGAAAAAATGTCATGAATGGACTTAAATATAGAAAGACCGCATTCACTTACTGTTGAAAATATGATGTCTAAGATGCTATCCCATTTATTGATCATTTCTACAACCTGGAATTCTACATCATCTTCGGTCAATACAACAGATGGATCCACCTGATTCTTGTATTGTCGAAGTACGTCACTCCACACATCATAATTATTTTTATAAAACCATTGAATACTTTCTCGATAGCCTTGTTTTTGCCAGTTATGCAGTCTGAGGGTCAATTGTTGAAAATTATTTTCAGGTTCAAATGTATTGATATCTTTCATTTTTGTTTCAATCCATTTAAAAACACCCAGTTTAATAATTTCAGAAATACCTTCGCAAAACAAACCCACCAGTAATAAAAAACCAATTTTATCAGAAATTAATTTTAAGTTCATATGAGATTGAATTGCCTTTTGTTCGAGACTTCCAAACCCAAAATCAAGCAAATCATCTGGTATCATACAATCAGGATCGCGCTGTATCTCATTAAAGATATAAAACAGAATTAAAGATAAAGGAGAATGCTCACAAACAATATCTTTATCCACTGATGGCAGCACTTCAAGTTTTAATTCAACACCTTCGACATTCAGTATCATTGAATTTACACTCTCAGGAACATGAGACAAAAACTGAAAGCTTTTGTTATCTTCCAATGGTTCCCAATGAACAATTGAAAATGTATTACTGGCAATTTCTCTGATGGTAGCTACCGGTGGTGAAGAATCAGACGTTGATTCCCATATAAGGGATAAGGATAAATTACCCGGCAATGCTGATAGCTGTCCCTCTGAATCCAATGCCTCAAAATGAGGGGTAATGTTAATTGAAGTCCCTGTTTTTTCCCACAATTTTGCACATGAAAACTGAGCTGTTTCATTAAGCAGCGCAGATCGGAAGAGCGTCG
>PEAL01000185.1 GCA_002753725.1 Deltaproteobacteria bacterium | reverse complement strand
CTGAATGTTTTAGCCATCAAGCATTATCTTCAAGCACTGAAAATAAGAAGTCTTGCACACAAAATGGCGGCAGTGGTTGGTGGTAAACTTCCCCATTCACCCACGCTTGTTCCGGGGGGGATTACTGAAAAAATTACTGCCCAAAAAATTGTTTCATTACAAGCAATACTAACCAGTTTGCAGGATTTTATTAATACGGCTTATGTCCCGGATGTTCTTGAAGTTGCAAAGGCTTTTCCTGAATATTTTACCATGGGAAAAGGCTATGGTAATTTTCTGGCGTATGGTGTTTTTTCTGAATCAGCCGAGCGTTCAAATACATTTTTTCCATCAGGTGTTGTGATCAACAATGGGCTTGTTGACTTTAATTCTGAAAAAATAACAGAAGATGTCAAGTATTCATATTACGCATCAACCTCCGGACAAATGCCCCAAAAAGCAGAAACCGTTCCTGAACCCAAAAAAAATGACGCTTATTCATGGATTAAAGCGCCCCGCTATGATGATACAGTCATGGAAGTTGGCCCACTTGCACGAATCATGGTGGCTTATCATAAAAATCATTCTGAGGTAAAAACGACCGTTGACACTCTTCTTTCCAGTCTGGGAAAAACCACTGATGATCTGATTTCAATGCTTGGCAGACATGCTGCAAGAGCCATTGAATGCAAATTAATCGCCGATCATTGCTCCACCTGGATTGATCAGCTTCAACCAGGCAAGCCCTCGTTTAAAGATTTTGATATTCCACAAAAGGGGAACGGCATTGGCCTGACTGAAGCACCACGAGGCGCACTGGGGCACTGGCTTGAAATTGATAACTACACAATCAGTCGTTATCAATGTGTGGTTCCAACCACCTGGAACTGCTCTCCCAGAGATGATCAAGGAAGACCTGGTGCTTTGGAACGTGCGCTCGAAGGCACACCGGTTGAGGATCCTGAAAATCCAATTGAAGCTGTCAGGGTTGTACGTTCATTTGACCCTTGTATTGCTTGTGCTGTTCATTAAAGAAGAAGGAGGCTTTCATGTTGACGCGAAGAGAATTTTTTACCCTTAGCGCAAAATTAACCGCACTCATGGGGTTAAGTCAATCCGTTGTACCCAAATTTGTAGAGGCTTTGGATGCGCTTGTTCAAGGAGATTTTCCTGTACTTTGGCTTCAAGGACAAAGCTGTTCCGGATGTTCTGTGTCTCTTTTAAATACAGAACATCCGGATCCATCAGAATTGTTGACAAAATATATTTCCCTGTTGTTTCACTCGACCTTGTCTTTTGCAACAGGCCATCTTTCTATGGATGTTTTAAATAAATCCATTGAAAAGAAAAGCTATTATCTTGTTGTTGAAGGAAGTATTCCTGCTAAAATGCCAGAAGCCTGTGTTATGGGCGAAGAGCTTGTTACAGAACAGGTGCTGAGAGCGTCAAAGGATGCAACCGCAATTATAGCTGTTGGAACCTGCGCTTCTTTTGGTGGTATTCCTGCTGCTGAAGGCAATCCAACCGGTGCTGTGAGTCTTCCCGTTTTTTTGAAAGACAATGGTATTTCAAAACCTTTAATTCTCTTGCCAGGGTGTCCATCACATCCTGAATGGATGGTCGGTACCCTTGCACATGTGATTAAATTTGGAATACCGCCCTTAGATGCCATTGGACGTCCCAAAAGTTTTTTTTCACGATTGATTCATGATCAATGCCCACGATTTGCCGATTATGAGAGAGAAAAATTTGCTAAACATTTCTCAGACAATGGATGTCTGTTTAAACTGGGCTGCCTGGGGCCAAACACGCATGCCGATTGCACGGTTCGTCACTGGCATTCAGGGGTAAACTCATGTATCAATGCAGGGGCACCGTGTATTGGTTGTGCATCTGAACATTTTCCTGGGAATAAATCTTTTTCCATGTATAGAAAGCGAGAGAACAACGAATGAAAATACACACAAAATTAATACTCACACTGCTTATTGGCCTTATTCTTGTACTTGCAGTGACGCAGTCTTTTAACTATTTAAATATTATTACGATGATTTCGCAATATGCTGATGCGAACATGAAAATTCTTCAGGAAAAAGAAGAAGACTTTGCCATGAGTACCTTTCATTCTGTAGAAAACGCTGTCGCAGGCTCTCTGGAAAGAGGGGAAATGGAAAAGTTTAAAAATCTTTTAAGCGAACAGACTGAGATAAAAGGATTGCTTGAGTTTTCCCTGTACAGCAGGGAGGGCATTGTTGCTTATTCTTCTAATGATTCCTTTTTAAATAAAAAAATTGATGAAAATATTGCAAAACAACTTCAAGAAAATCAAAAACTCATATTCAATCGAACCAAAGAAGCCTTAGAAATCTATAATCCTCAAAAAATTACCCCGGATTGTATTCGTTGCCATATGACATGGAAACTTACTGAAAGTGGTGGAACAACATACTTTCGTTTTTCAACAGAATTTCTTGAAAGATCAAAACAACAGGCCAGAAATTCTTTATCTAAAATAAAAGGCTCTATTTTTAAATATTCTCTGATAACCGTTGTTGTTGTGATTGTCCTGTTGATCATAGGGAATTTTATTTCTGTGAAAAAATTTGTCAGCAAACCTCTTGAAAGTATTGTTAATTTATTGAGATTATTTGAAGAAGATGAAGGCGACCTGTCCCGTAGAATTCCTGTTTTTTCAAAAGATCTTATTGGAGAACTGGCACAATTGTTCAATTCTTTTATGGAAAGCTTGAACAGAGCCATCAGAAATGCTCAACAGATCGCATTCAGTGTAGGAGAAAATGCAAAGAATCAGGCGGTAGCAGTGGAAGAAACATCAGCGTCAGTGAAAGATCTTGCTGTTATGACCGAAGAAAACCTTTCAACCGCTCAGAATACGAACAAACTCATCAATGAAGTGGAACAACGAATTATCATTTCAAAAAAAGAAATTGAAAAGCTTACCAGTGAAATGAAAACACTGAGAGAATCCAGTGATAAAACCGCCATGATTATTAAAACCATCGATGGCATCGCTTTTCAAACCAATCTTCTTGCATTGAATGCAGCTGTCGAAGCTGCCCGTGCGGGTGAAGCTGGGGCTGGTTTTGCTGTGGTTGCAGAGGAAGTGAGAAATTTGGCTCTACGCTCTGCAGAAGCTGCAAAAAGCACATCTGAAATGATCGAAATGACCATTCATAAAATTGAACTGAATAATAATATTGCCAATAAAGTTAACCAGGAATTTATTGTTCTGGGAGAGAAAAGCAATGCTGCAAAAAATCTGGTTGATAAAATCACAGAGTCTTCACGAGAGCAAAACAGCAGAATTCAGCAGGTCAACAGTGCTTTAAACGAAATGGATCAGACAACCATCAAAAATAGTTCAGAAGCTGAAGAATTGACCCAAACGATGTCAATTTTTCAAACGCATGATGAAGAAGTGTAAGTGTTCATTTGAGGGAGCTGAAGGAGTGACCTTTGATGGCAAATATCATTAAAACAATCGTCAGTGTTGTGAAACATTTTGTCGGAACTGGATATACCCATTTATCAAAAACTGATAGAACGATCGATGCTTTAAAAACAGAAAAAACTATCCTGGCTGGCCATCAATATTTCCCAAACTTTATAGAAACAAACGCTGTTTATATTGATAAAACCAAATATATATTTAAATTATTGGAAAGTAATACCAACCAATGTTTTTTGTCACGTCCAAGACGATTTGGTAAATCCCTTTTGATCAGCACAATGAAAGAGTTGTTTCTGGGTAACAAGCAGTTGTTCAAAGGCTTATATGTTTATGACACATATGATTTCACTCCTTATCCAATTATTCACATCGATTTTTCAAAATTGCGATATTCTAAAAATAGTACTTTGGAAGACACCCTTAATATTGAACTTAATGAAATTGCTGACACTTACAACGTCACACTCAAATATGGAATTTTTTTACATGATTTGATCAAGGCTTTATATGAAAAGTTTAACCGAAAAGTTGTCATATTGGTTGATGAATATGACAAACCCATTGTTGGACATTTGAAAAATACTGATGAGGATAAACAAAAAAGAAACGAGAATCGGGATTATCTAAAATCATTTTTCGGCCCCCTCAAAGGTCTTGAAGAGATGATACATTTTATATTTATAACGGGTGTTTCTAAATTCTCAAAAGTATCCATTTTTTCAGAACTGAATAATCTCACAGACCTAACGTTTAATTCGGAATATGCGGCAATTACTGGCTACACTCAGGAAGAAATGGCTTTTTATTTTATCCATCATATTCCAAAACTTGCTCAAAAAGAAGGTCTCGGCAATAAAGCCTTATTGGACAAAATCAAATTCTGGTATGATGGTTATTCCTGGGATGGTATCAATTTTGTTTATGCACCTTTTTCCATTTCAAATCTTTTTAAAATTCTTGAATTCAACAATTATTGGTTTGAATCTGGAACACTCACTTTTTTGGTTGATGTTATCGAGAATTTAAAACAAGGTAAGCTGAGCTTTCACAGTTTTGAATCTTATCAACTGCTCAATGTAGATACTGAAAAGTATGACATCGGCGATATCAGGCTGATGCCTTTGCTCTTTCAATCCGGCTATTTATCGGTGTATGAAAAATATGAAGGAACGATTAAAGTCCGTTTCCCAAATCATGAAGTCAGATCGTCTTTTATGCAATATTTGTTTGAACAAATAGCAGATGAAAATATTGAACAATTTGATTTTTTAAGAAAATCCATCTGTTCATGTAACATTGATAAAATGATGGAAAGCATAAAACGTATCATGGCAACGATTCCGTATCAAATTTTAGAAAAAAAAGAAAACGTTTATCATTCACACTTTTATACGATTTTGAAAACAATCAATGACAATACACAGTCTGAGGTTTCCACAAATATGGGCAGAATTGACACTGTAATGGAAAGCGCAGATGCAACTTTTATCTTTGAATTCAAGATGCAAAGTGCCAGGGAAGGAATCAGACAGATAAAAAAAAATAAGTATGCCAAAGGGTACTTTCATAGAAACAAGAAAGTATTTTTGATTGGTGTCAAATTTTCAAACTCAGCAAGAAATATTGTGGATTACACATATGAGCTTGCTATTGAAAAAGAGTTGATTGCCTGGCAAAATAAAGAAAAAGCATGTACTGACAAAATAGTGATTATGTACAGTCATCATGATGAACAATTAAAGGATCAAATACTGGTACATGTGCAAACCTTAAAAAGACATGGCATACAATTATTCGACGATATAACATTTGATGAATTGGAGATCAAACAGACACTTTCAAGTGCAAAAATTGCAATTGTTTTATTATCACCTCATTTATTAGCATCAAACTTACTTCAATCAGATGTAATGACTGACCTATCTAAAAATCATCAAAAAGGTACGATTGCGATTTTTCCAATGAGTATCAAACCGTGCGCTTATAAAACATTGGGTT
This sequence comes from Deltaproteobacteria bacterium, assembly GCA_002753725.1. GTDB lineage: Bacteria > Desulfobacterota > Desulfobacteria > Desulfobacterales > Magnetomoraceae > Magnetomorum. Next base: position 4,809 of record PEAL01000185.1, on the reverse strand, counting down.
GGTTGGAAAATATCAATATTAATGATAAACCTCTTTCTACGCTTTCCTGTAATGAACAGGATGAGATTGTAGCAGAACGTGTTGAGCAAATGTCAATTTTTTTGGCCCAGGCATTAACCCATAATAGTCGACCATCAGATGAATCCACTTGATATATTGACGCAATACTATTCAGAAACATCTGATCTTTTCTTTCGGCTGCGTATTCACAGTGAGCTTGTAGCGCAAAAATCCCTTCAATGTGCAAAACATCTAAACATGCCTGAATTGGATCTTGCGTTTATCTGGGAAGCGGCTATGTTGCATGATATTGGAATATTTATGACCCATGCACCACAGATTGGCTGTTATGGCGAACGCCCATATATTTGTCATGGACATCTGGGGATGCAGCTTCTTAATGAAAAAGGGATGCATCGTCATGCTCGAGTCTGTGAACGTCATGTGGGGGTGGGCTTGACCGTGGAAGAAATTCACCATCAACAGTTTCCTCTTCCTGAAAAAGATATGCAACCTGAAACCATTGCAGAACAAATTATTTGCTATGCAGATAAATTTTATTCAAAATCTACACGTCTTTTTGAAGAAAAATCAATTGAAACCATTGAACAAGAGGTGTCTGGTTATCGTAAAAACGCTGTCACCATTTTTAGGCAGTGGCATGAACGGTTTCATTATTAAATTGCGAATCCTTACACTCAAATGAAAAGGATTTTTATATGGACATTATCCTGAATGATACAGAAATACGTGTGTTAGGCTGCTTAATTGAAAAAGAATTTTCAACGCCTGATTATTACCCGTTGACATTGAATGCCCTTGTCAATGGCTGTAATCAAAAATCAAACCGCTCTCCTGTTGTCAATTATGATGAAACAATTGTGCTTCAAGCCATTCATCAGTTAAAAGACAAAGACTTGCTCTGGCAGAGCGACCTGGGTCGGGTACCCAAATATGAAGAACGCTTTACCCAAAACAATCGGTTGGTTAACAAAGAAGCTGCTGTGATGTGCGTGTTAATGCTTCGTGGACATCAAACCATTGGTGAAATAAGGAGCCGTTCAGAACGATTGTATGCCTTTGAAAGCCTTGAGGAAGTTAGCGAAACCCTGGAAAATTTGGCATTACATGATTTTGTGATAAGGTTGTCACGCCTGCCCGGTCAAAAAGAGGCGCGTTTTTGTCATTTGATGGGCAATGATCCAGAGGCTTCTGACGTGTCGGTTTCCAGCAGCAATAATGAACCTTCTCACAATCAATCACCTGATATGGAACGACTTGCGTTTCTTGAAGACAAAGTCGAATCTTTATCATCAGAGTTGCAATCATTAAAAGATATGTTTTTCCGTTTTAAAGAACAGTTTGAATAATATTGCCTTTTGGTTGATAAAAATACGCTTGAAATCCTTCCCAAAAAAGAATATAAATTCAACTATTTCATTATTTAGGAGATATCAATGTTACCCGTTTTTTTTCCATCCACGTATATCACAGAATCAACCTTAAAAGTCTCTCTGGCCTGGTTTGATACTGTTGTCGTTTATCAACCTTCAGATTTGGATATACCCATTCATTATCACCCTTTTCAGAAAGCCCAACAATTAATTATCCGAATGCCTCTGACAGACCATTTTGATCTCAACCGCTTAAAACAAGAGCGCTTACATTTGAAGGCAATGGGTAAAGAATTGGGGCCGAACATGGCACATATCAAGGGTATGCCTGAAACGCCACCTTTTGTTAATGATCTGTCCATTACTCGTATCCGTTCACAAATTAAAAATAATGATCAACATAAAGAAAAGGCAGAATTAAAACCTCTTTTAACCGCACTGTTCCTGCATCTTGTCCAGGATTTTGACATACAGAACAATGATTTGCACAAACAATTGGCCAATGTTGAGGCGTCTGAAAAACAATTGTTCAACATGTTGAAAGATTCAGATGGTGATGATTATTTTATGCTTTCTCCAAATGTTAAAAAAAATTGGGGGCAGGAACAGATTTTTAATCTGCTAAAAAATTGGTTTTTTGTGAATCAACAGGACCATGATCAAACCGGTGTATTGATTACTGACAATCGTGATGTTATCTCAGAAATTGAGGAATGGAATTCTGATCTTCAGTTGACGTTGGCCCTTCATCCATCAGAACAGTCTCAGAAAAGTATGATCTGGCAAAAAATACTTGACTACGTTTATGACAAGGCTCCTTTTCAAACCCATGACTTACAATTAACCAGCAAAACAAGTCATCAATTGTACGTTTATACCCTAAAAGGACCATTAACCGGGCCTTTTATACCTGTAAACAATGACTCTTCTAAACAACCATCAATAAAGAATACGTGTATCGTATTTGTATCTCTCGTAGATTAGCGTCGTCTCCAATTTTTAGATTTGGGCGTCAGTTATCTTTCAATTCGTTGTTTTTCTTTGACTCCCAAATCTAAAGATTTGGGAGTCAAAGCTGCATCCCTAAAATTTAACATATCAATTCGTAGCCTGGAGTTACTGACATCCTGGCTATGTTGGTTACACTCAAAGACTATAATGGAACATTAACATGCCCGTACTTATAGACAATCAACAAGGCAAGCCCATCATTGATATGGATCGCCTGGAAAAAATTGCACAATTTTTGTTGACAACACTGAATCATGAAAATTCAGAGTTGTCGATCGTATGTGTTACCGATCAAGTGATTTCAGAATTAAATGAGCAATATCGAAACAAAACAGGCCCAACCAATGTGTTGTCTTTTTCCATGCAAGAAGGCGAATTCTCTCATCTTCGACAAAATATGCTGGGAGATGTTGTCATATCTGTGGATACCGTTTTGCGTGAAGCCGATCAATATAATATCACCTTTGATCATCGGCTAATATTTCTCTTGATTCACGGCATATTGCATTTATTAGGGTATGACCATGAAACCAATGAAAAGGATGCTGATCATATGGAACAAAAGACCAGTGAACTGTTTTCAATGATTGAGCAAAGCCCGCTGATGATAGACCAAGAAAGTGCAAAAAAAAGAATTCTTGAACTAACAAAGCAAGTACAGCATCATCAAAATCTTTATTATATCAACGCTCAGCCGGAAATATCAGATGCAGCATTTGACCAACGCTTTGATGAACTCCTTTCCCTGGAAACATTGTTTCCGGAGTTTGCATTGCCTGACAGCCCCACCTGTCGTATCGGATCAGATTTGGACAATGCATTTAAAACAGTACCCCATGCCAAACCCATGCTCAGTCTGGATAAATGCTATACCATTTTGGAATTACAATCCTGGGCGAAAAAAATAATCAACAAATCCGATCAACCGGTGACATTTATTTTAGATGAAAAAATCGATGGCATTTCCATTATATTGACCTATGAAAATGGCATGCTGGTTCAGGCAGCCACAAGGGGGAACGGCATTGAGGGCAACGATGTTACAGACAATGTTAAAACGATTGCATCCATTCCTTTGAAATTGGAAAAGCCTGCCACCTTGACTGTTCGTGGAGAAATATTTATCCGATTAAACGTTTTTAATGACATTGAACGTTCAGAAGGAATATCCTACGACAGTCCAAGAAACTTAGCTGCTGGAGCGATTCGAAGAAAAACCAGCCGTGAAACAGCAAAGATTCCCCTTGATATGTTTATATATGATATCGTCGATGGCATAGATTTGCCATCAGATCATCATTACAAACTTCGCGACTATTTGAAATCACTGGGTTTTCAATTAAATCCTCAGACCCATTATTTTGAACAACCCGACGATTCCTTTTGTTCATGCATTGAGCAGGCTGTTAAAGATCGTAAGGATCAGGAGTATGAAATTGATGGCCTTGTTGTTAAAATCAGCGAACAAACGGTTAGAGATGCATTGGGGACAACAGGTCGATTTCCCCGTTGGGCAATGGCCTATAAATTTGAATCCCCTCAGGCCATAACACACATTGAAGGCATTGATATTCAACTTGGCAGATTGGGGCGGGTGACGCCTGTCGCACGCTTGAAATCTGTTCGCGTGGGCGGGGCTGAAATTACCAACGCCACGCTACACAATCAGGATTATATTGATGAAATCGGCATTGCTGTGGGTGATCAGGTTCGGATTTCCCGAAGAGGGGATGTTATACCGGCTGTTGAAGCTGTTCTGGAAAAAAATTTAGAAAACAATCCCGTCTGGCAAATGCCTTCCAATTGTCCATCCTGCAACACAAAATTGGTTCGCGATGGCGGACATCATTTTTGTGTCAATGATCATTGTCCGGATCGCCAAAAATCTGCCTTGATTCATTTTGCAGGTAAAACAGGTATGGACATTGAAAATTTGGGACCTAAAACCATCGAAACCTTGATTTCATTTCAATTGATCCAGCGGATGGAAGATATTTACACCTTTGATCCAGAAGCTTTAAAAGGCCTTGAAGGCTTTAAAGAAAAAAAAATTGCTGCCATTCAACGCGGTATTGAACAAAGTAAAAAACAGCCCTTTGAAACTGTTTTGTCAGCCTTAGGTATTAAGAATTTGGGAGCAGGCTTGATTAAATTATTGGTTGAATCCGGGATCCATTCATTTGATGATTTGATTGATATTGCAGCAAAAAACAATATGGAAAAACTTGTGGCAATAAAAGGGGTTGAAAAAAATATTGCAACCAGTATTATCAATAGCTTCCAAAATCCTGAAATACTTCAAACCATCACAGCGTTAAAAGCAGCGGGCCTTCAAACCGCAGCCATTCAAAAAACCAAAACCAATGACCTCCCACAAACCCTGAGGAATCAACAATGGTGTATT
>PEAL01000184.1 GCA_002753725.1 Deltaproteobacteria bacterium | reverse complement strand
AATGTATCATTTGATTTGAAACCCGGAGAAATTTTGGGGCTGGTTGGAGAATCTGGTTCTGGAAAATCTGTGACAGCCTTATCTATTCTTCGATTGATCCCCTTACCTCCAGGTGTCATTCGATCGGGAACCATCGCGTATCGTGGAAAAGATTTGCTGACAATGCCGGTTCAAGATATCCGAAAAGTCAGGGGCAGCCAGATCAGCATGATTTTTCAAGAACCCATGTCAGCGCTTTCACCCTTGCACAGGATTGGATATCAACTGGTTGAACTACAGCGCTTTCATCAGAAAATCGATAAAAAAACAGCCTGGGAACGTGCCAAAAAACAGTTGCATCAGGTGGGTATTCCAGACGTTGATGAACGCATGTATAATTATCCCTATCAATTATCGGGTGGCTTGCAGCAACGGGTAATGATCGCCATGGCATTCATGATGAACCCGGATATCATTATCGCCGATGAACCCACAACGGCTCTGGATGTGACCATTCAAGCCCAGATATTTGACTGTATTTTAGACATGAAAACGCATCAAACAGCCATCCTGATGATCACCCATGATATGGGCGTGGTCTGGACAATGTGTGATCGAATGATGGTCATGTATGCATCGAGAATTGTTGAACAAGGACCTGTCAAAGAAATCTTTGAACATCCAGCGCATCCATATACCAGCGGTTTGTTGGCATCCATACCCACCCTGTCAAAAAAATCAGGACCGTTAGCTGTTATTCCCGGCCAGGTGCCCGATATGGCCCACTTGCCAGCAGGGTGTGCTTTTTATGATCGATGTTCTTTTAAACAGCCAAGATGCCAAGACCATCAGCCGGAATTGATCGATATTGCAGAAAATCATCAATCTGCTTGCTTTATGAGCGAATCGCTTTATAATAAAAAAAAAGCAAGCACAATTGATTCATCATGAAAGGAGCAACCTTATGGCAAAACAATTGATATTTCAAACCGATCAAAAGGACCATCCATGCGATATTGCCCGTTTGGATCGAAAAAAATTGTATGGCTGGAAAGATGTTGTTGCGTTTGATGCCAATGGCAAGGAGTGTATCCGTGTGGATATTGATGAAACTGGCTCTTTTATCATCCCAAAAGGCGGAAAAGCCCTGGGGGCTATTGATATGAACGGCAGATGGGTGGAAAAGTCCGACCTCATCGCTGTTGATCTTGATGGCGCTCCGGCAGAGCTTTCGCCCAGCTCATTTGATGTCCCCATTGTATTGGAAAAAACAGTTGATAGTGAAACGTTTCTGGATCATGTCATCGATGCTGTTTATATTATCGATCCTGCTGAAGATATTAAAGAATCGCTGATCAAAACCATACAATCCACAGAGGGTATTTTTACCTTTCCATTCAATTATCGTCCGGATTATGATCCCAAAACAGCGTTTCTTATTGAAGCAAAAAAGACAATATACATGCTGGTGGGAACAGCATCGACATTCGAGTTTATCGGGCTGGAACAAATGGCTGATTTGAATGTTGCTGATGAAGACGATGAAGATTTCAGCATTGAAGATGATTTGGATTTCAGTATGATGTAAATGGATTCAAACGTTCGTTGGAAATTATTGATACAAATTTTAGAGAATTCATGAATCCGGAGTAAAAGGAGGGAATATGAGAAGTATTAACATTGCCAATGAAAAAAAACGAGATGCCCGTGTCAGCTATGAAGCACACCGGCCCAAAAGCAATATTGAGCATGTGCTTAAAGATGGTTCGCAACGGCGGACTGTCAAAATATTGAAAACCACTCTGGATCAAAGCGTGGCATCACTTGAGAAAAAATATGGAAACATGGATGATATTGCTTTGGCTATTATTGAATCGGATCCAGAAGTCAACCCGGAAATCACCGGAATGATCATTGACAGCACAAAAAAACTGTATATTTCTGAAGATAATGACATATTATATGGCGTGGATTTATATGATATCTCCAGAGCACCGGATGGTTCAGAAAAAGACCGCCAGTATTCGACCCGACAACCTGCCAATATCAACGCTGAATTGCCTGTCCGATGCACGGGAAAACGCATCCCAAAAGATAAGGCCATCCGAATGTTTGTGTTTTCACGAAAATATCAAATCAAGCATGTGAATGGCTTAACCTATGATTTCTTATATGATATGGCTAAATCTCTGGATAAAGACCGATCCTTGATGTTTGTGGGCGGTGGCCCAAAAGGAACCGATCCGCTGGTTTTTTCTGAGGGGGGAACGACATTTCGGGCCTTTCTTGAAGGTCGGGTCAAAGGAGAGCAGTATTGCTTGATTCTTCACCTGACACAATTGGAATTAAAGGAGGTGACATTATGAGAATCAGTGCCCAAAAAATGCAAAAAATCAATGGATATCTTAAAGGTCAAATAGACTGCCTGGATGAATCCCTTCGAACCCTTCCCTTTGATTATAAAAAAAGACTGACACAACAATTTTTTTCAATCAACAGCCATCAGATAGAACATAAAATTACAGGAAAAAATTTTTGGGTGTCTAAAAAAATTGATGGCCATTTACAAATCATTGTTTATGAAGAAGATCAAGTGTTTATGATCGGACGAAATGGAACAGTACGCATGGAGCTGCCGTGCCTTGAACAAATGAAAACACATCTTTCTGAAAAAAATATTTCAAATGCAATGATTGCATGTGAGCTTTATGCGCAGCGAGAAAACGAGCGAAGTCGCGTTTATGACGTAATCGCTGCTTTATCTGATGCATCACTAACAGGTTCGCTCGGGCTGGCTGTTTTTGATATTTTGGAGATGGATGGTCAGATTTTTCGAACCCTTTCATATGCCGATGTCTGGCAACGCATAACAGAGATCTTTCCATCTGATGGCCTTGTCCATGCAGTGGAAACCCGTCAGGCCGCATCCAAAAAGGACGTTCGGCTGATTTTTGAGGAATGGGTGACAGAAAGCGGACATGAAGGATTGGTGGTTCGTGGTGACATGCCATTCATGTATAAGATTAAACCCAAGTATACCTTTGATGGTGTTGTGGTGGGCTACACTGAAGGAATCAATGATCATAAGGGCAAAATAAAATCATTGCTTGTTGGTTTTTATCGGAACACTGATATTATTCAGGTTGTTGGAAAAGTGGGGAACAATTTCAGTGAGGAAGATCGAACAGTATTCTTTGAAACGTTTTCCCAAAAACATATTGCCTCATCCTATATTGAAACTGACAACGATGGCATTGCGTTTCATATGGTTCAACCTGATACTGTGGTTGAAGTCGGCTGCAATGATATTTTGTTGGAAAATACCTATGGAAAACCCTTGTTGAATAATCTTTTACAGTATGAAAACAATACCTATCGTCGATATGCAACCGTTTCTGGCCTTCGATTCATATTTCCGGTTTATGAACGTATCCGGGAGGATAAAACGCCGGGGGTGGATGATTCAGGCTTTACACAATTCAAAAATTTTATTGATCTGGCTGCACCTGAATCGCAAACCGTAACGCTTCCAAACAGTGAGATACTGATGCGGGATGTGTATCAAAAAACGCAGAAAAATAAAACAATGGTTCAAAAATTTATGGTTTGGAAAACCAACAAAGAAACCATCGATACACGATATCCGGCATATGTCTTCTTTTACAGTAATTTTAGTTCACAACGCAAGGATGCGCTTCAAACAGATATTCGTATTTCCAATGATCACCATCAAATCATGGGATTGGCAAATGCCTTTATCAAAAAGAACGTGAAAAAAGGATGGGTCAAACATGAAGTTTAAAAAAACTCTGGTGGTTGGACTTGCCAAAACCGGTCTGGCGGCTGCAAAATTTTTATTGAAAAATGGCGCTGATGTGACTGTTGCAGATATCAATGCAAATCAGGATGCTGTCAGGATGGCCGCACAAGAACTGAACAATCTGGGGGCAACCATTGAACTTGGGCCGCATAATGAACAAACGTTTTTAAATTCGGATTTGATTGTTCTCAGTCCAGGTGTTCCGCATACCATCGCACCCATTGTTCAGGCCATAGCAAAAGGGATTCCTGTTATTGGTGAAACCGAGTTGGCATCACAATTTATTCATGTGCCCATCGTGGCAATCACTGGAACCAATGGCAAGACGACCACAACCGAACTTACAGGGGAGATGCTCCGGCTATCCAATAAAAATGTTTTTGTTGGCGGGAACATTGGAACGCCTTTGACAGAGCTATTACTTAAACAGGACAACTGTGATGTGGTTGTTCTGGAAGTGAGTAGCTTTCAATTGGATACCATTGATACCTTCTGTCCCAATGTCGCAGTGATCTTGAATATCACCGAGGATCATTTGAATCGTTATCAAGACATGGGCGCTTATGCAGCATCGAAATTTAAAATTTTTGAAAATCAAACTTCTGAGCATACCGCTATTTTAAACGGGCAGGACACGTATTGTATGAATACCGTTGCGGCGATTAAAAGCAATATCTTTTGGCTTGATCATCCCTCTCCTGAATTTCAAAACTGTTCAGTCAATTGTCAATCCACTCATACAGTGGACATGCCTTTTAATCATCGGTTTGATATCAGCAACACACCATTAACAGGCCATCACAATCGCCAGAATATCGCGGCCGCAATTCTGGCAAGTCATGCTGCAGGGGCAACGGTCGAGGGCATACAGGCCGCCCTGAATACCTTTAAAGGGTTGCCCCATCGGATAGAGTTTGTCAGAAAAATCAATGGCATATCTTTTTACAATGATTCTAAAGCCACCAATGTTGATGCTGTTGTAAAAGCCCTTTCATGTTTTGACTCACCGGTGCATCTGATTTTAGGCGGACAGGATAAAGGCGGCGACTATTCAACGCTTATTCCACTGATCCAAAAACATGTCTGTGAGTGCATTCTGATAGGAGAAGCAAAAACGATTATTCGTGAGGGCCTTCAATCACAAAAAATCTCCCATATACCTATCACTACTGAACGGGCACTTGAATCTGCAATCATGAAAGCATATGAAAACGCAATATCCGGTGATACGGTTCTATTATCCCCTGCATGTGCGAGTTTTGATATGTTTGACAGCTATAAGCACCGAGGAGAGGTGTTCAAGGATAGCGTTGGTCGCTTAGGAATCAAAATTTAAGAACGTTCCCTTGGTTGGAGTCCCTGTACGCGAATATAAAAACAGCCACTATATAATTATAAAAAATATTATTTATTAAATGAATGCAATTTTTTATTTGTAACAAACTATTGAATATGCTATCCGTATTTTCTGAATTTATAATAACAACCAAATTGAATGACTGAAAACGAAACTTTATTGTATTGATCAATAATTAAGGATTGTAACGTGAAAAACAAAGCAAATGTTTTACCAGACTTTCCAATGGGGGGTATCCATCCGACGGAAAGAAAAGAACTCACCGAACATCTACCCATTGAAACCATGACAGATCCATCAAAGGTTGCTCTGTTTCTCAAACAACATGTTGGCTATCCATCGGAAGTGATGTTTAACCTGATCAGCCAGCTTCATTCTCCTGAATATTATCTTGAAGACAATATTTGCAAGGATGGCGCGTGTGGTTTGGATGCCTCCGAGAAAAAACAGGTGAACGAAGGAGAACTGATTGGGTCAACCAAAAACAAGATCGGTGCAAGTCTTCATGCCGGAATTAATGGGACCGTTGACGGTGTTTTTGACACGATCCATCCGGTTTTAGGAAAGGCTCCAGCAATTATTGTGTCAAAAAGCGGTGCCCAGAAAAAACCGTCGTATACCAGAAAAGACTGGACAAAATATTCAAAAGAGGAACTGCTATCCAAAATCAATGATGCTGGTATTGTTGGTTTGGGTGGTGCCGGTTTTCCCGCTGATATCAAATTGAATATTAAACCCGGTGTCTTTCTGGATACATTGATTCTCAATGGATCAGAATGTGAACCGTATTTGACGTGTGATCATCGTGTGATGGCTGAGTATCCACAGGATGTTATTGAAGGGGCAAAAATCATTCTGAAGATATTAGGGATCAACCGTTGTGTCATAGGTATTGAAAACAATAAACCCGATGCCATTGCTGCATTAGAAAAAGCGGTCGCGGATGATCCAAACCCCATGGGATGTGATATTTTTATTCAGCCTCTGACTGTCAAATATCCTCATGGCTCAGCCGATCAGATCATGCAAAGCATTACAGATCGGGTAAGACCCTCTGGTAAACGATCGTCATCCATTGGTATTATTGTTCAAAATGTCTACACCACCAAAACCATTTATGATGCTGTTGCGTTGGACAAACCTTTTTATGAGCGTGTGGTAACCATTTCTGGACGTGGTATCAGTCGTCAGGCTAACTTACTGGTAAAAATCGGTACACCGCTGGCTGATATTGTTGAATATTTGGGCGGAACAACCCCCGATCTTGCTAAAATTGTCATTGGTGGCCCCATGATGGGCGTTGCTGTTTCCAGCTTAAATGTCCCCATAACAAAAGCCACATCCGGTGTTTTATTTCTGACCAAAGATGAAATCGGCGAAGACGAAAAATATGGCCCGTGCATTCGATGCGGATTTTGCCTGAACGCCTGCCCCATGGGATTAGAACCCAATAACATTGGTGTTTTTGTCGAGGCCGGAAAAGGTGCGGACTGTGAACAATTTGGTTTTGTCGATGATTGTTTTCAATGCGGCAGTTGTGCATATGTGTGTCCGGCAAAACGCCCATTGGTTCAATTTATAGGACTTGCCCGAATCAAGATCGAAGAGGCCAAAAAGAAAGAAGAGAATTAACATGAACTCATCTGCAAAAGACCGTATTCAAACCGCTGAAAGACCCTATTTTAATAATCTGTCAGTGTCCTTTTCTCCACATTTTCGTTCCCAGGTATCAACGGAACGAATTATGTGGACAGTGGTGGCCTGTTTGATGCCATCCCTGATATTATCCATGTTTGTTTTCGGCCTGCAAACATTGATTATTACTGCTGTCAGTGTAATCAGTTGTGTGATGACCGAAGCCATTTCTCAAAAACTGCTCAACCGACCCATTGCAATCACTGATGGCAGTGCGGTCATTACCGGGGTACTTTTGGCCTATGTCATTCCGCCGGGCGTACCTTACTGGATGCCTATACCGGGGGCGATCATGGCTATCTTTATAACAAAAATTATCATGGGAGGCCTGGGGTTTAATGTTTTTAATCCGGCTCTCATGGGACGGGCTTTATTGATGGCCAGTTATCCGGTTGCCATGACTGCCGGTTGGCTCACACCCATTCGGGATTTATCTTTAGATAAGTATTTGAATGCCGGCGTTGATGCCATTTCTACCGCAACGCCCTTATATGTTCTAAAACATTATGGGTTAAACGGATTGATCGAAAAATTTGGTTCGTTGTCAACCCTCTATTTTGATTTCTTTTTCGGATTCAGCCCCGGGTGTATTGGTGAAACATCAGCCTGTGTTCTTCTGGTCGGTGGAATTGTCTTATTATACAAACGCTATATTACCTGGCATATCCCTGTTTCTGTGATTGCTTCCACTGCATTTTTTACCTGGATATTTGGCGGAGAAACGTATTTTTCTGGCAATCCTGTTCTTGCAGTGTTATCCGGCGGCGTGATCCTGGGTGCCTTTTTTATGGCAACTGATTACGTAACATCCCCCAATGAAAAAAGAGGTCAGATGATATTTGGTGCGGGTATCGGCGCTTTGACGGTGTTGATTCGTCTAAAAGGCGGTTATCCCGAAGGCGTATGTTATGCAATATTATTGATGAATCCACTTGTTCCAGCTTTAGATCAGTGGTTTAGACCCAAACGTTTTTCCGAAGGTGCATCATGAAAGAAATCATAAAAATAACTGTTGGACTTACCATGACATGCTTGATTGCTGCGGCCATTATGGGTGGTGTCTTTATTGTGACCGCAAAAGCAAAAAAGCATAATGAATATGTTAACTTCCAGGAAAATATGCTGAAACTGCTGGGATTTGATGAAAACAAGCCGGCTCCTGAAGCACTTCAGCTTTGTACTGTTTTTCGATACCTGGTTCATCAGGATAAAAAAACATCCCTGGGATATATGCTTCCAGTACAGGCATCAGATGCCACTGATGATATCACCTATCAACTGGTATTGGTGGATATTCAGGGACAATTTATCGCCAAATATGATTTAGCCATTTTGCTGGCACAGGCCACTGATGAAAAAGATCGCGAAAAAGCAATCACAGCCGTTTTAACAGGTAATAACAACACCATTGAATATGCTGATCAATTCATTGTCGCAAAGAATGGTGATCAGCGATTAGCCTATCTTTTACCTGGAAAAACGCCGGGCTTTAAAACCCATATCAATTTTATGATGGCAATGGATGCCACCTATTCCATCGTTGGCCTCCAAATCCTGGAACATCAGGAAGATCCTGGGCTTGGTGCTGAAATTGAGCAGGAATATTTTAAGAATCAATTCACCGGAAAAGATGTTGAACGTTTAAAAACCTTGAAAGTGATCAAGGAACCTCTCCCGGATGAACAATTACGATTCCTGGAACGAACCAAATGGATCAATAATGAATTTTCAGATGATGACCTTGCTACATTGCAAAAAAAATATCAACCCAAAGATATTTGCGCCATTACCGGGGCAACCATTTCAAGTGTTGCTGTGCTTAATGGGGTAAAAAATGTTGCTACAAAATTTGTCTATCGTGTCAAAGTTCTTGAAAATATCATTTCAAAACAAAATATTTCCGTGGCATTTTAAAGACTTAACACATGAAGGAGATGGCAGTTGTTAGAAGATAAAAAAAGTTACAGTAATATTTTCTTAAATGGGATATTCAATGATAATCCTATTTTTCGTCTGGCATTGAGCATGTGTCCGGCAGTTGGAATCAGCACCAATATGATGAATGGATTACTGATGGGAATCGCGGTTCTATTTGTTCAAATTTGTTCAAGCCTTACCATTTCACTGATGAAAAATTTTATTCATCCGCGAATACGTATTCCAACGTATACGTTAACCATCGCCACATGGGTGACTGTCACCGATCTGGTATTGGCGGCGTTTTTCCCGGTTGCTTACAAATCATTGGGCATTTTTGTTCGCCTGATCGTTGTGTTTTGCTTTATCACAATGCGTCTGGATGTGTTTGCACGAAAAAATCCAGTGTTTCCATCGCTTGTTGATGCTGTGGGGATGGGCTTTGGTTTTATGTTTGGCATGATCGCCATTGGTGGCGTTCGAGAACTTATGGGTATGGGCACATTGTTGGGTTATGATATTCTCGGATTCCGCCCTCTTCTCTTTTTTGTGCTTCCGGCATCAGGATTTTTTGTTGTAGGATTTATGATGGCCATTTTCAATTATACAGAGACGATTTATAATCAGAGAAAAAGAGCAAGGAGTACAGCATCATGATAACTTCCAGATTAACCCGTTGGATTATATTATGTTTCATCCTTTTCGGATGTACAGCCTGTAATACAGAACATCGATTTGTTACACGGACAGAATTTAAAGGATCAAATACCATTATACTTTGTTTTGCAGGGCCAGTTGATGAAAGTTGGGTACAGAATACGTCAGCGATTCGAATCAATGAACAACAGGATCCGGACATTGTATTAAAAATTGACCGAATCGAGCTGTCAAAGGATCGAAGAACACTGACCATTATCATGAAAGATTCTGTTAACCAGACCAATGCGCATCAGTTGACTTTAAATGATATCATGTCTGAAGGAAAGTCCCAGGGAACAGCAGTGGTCAGCGTTAAAAAGCTTTATTGGGGAAACTTGTTAACCATCCTTATTGGCGCCATATTTGTCCAGAACTATGTGTTTGTCAAGTACCTGGGGTTATGTGTTTATCTGGGTGTAACACAGAAAAAGTCTACTGCCATCGGAATGGGGATCACCTTTACGATTGTTATTATGTTTTCAACGACCCTCTCGTGGTTTTTATATCAATTCATTCTAAAACCCTTTCAGATCGAATTTTTACAAATTATCGTATTCATTGGGTTGGTTTCGCTGACTGTTCAGGCAGTGGACACCATTTTGAGAAAAGTTAATCCCATTTTGTTTAAAGAATTCGGTGTTTATCTGGTATTGATCATTTCCAGTTGTTTGATTCTTGCTGTACCCTTAATTATGGCGGCTCAGGATTATGATTTTTTTGAAAGTTTAATGTTGTCTTCTGGTGCAGGTTTAGGCTTTTTCCTGGCAATGTTTTTGATGTCATGCGTGAGAGAAAGAATT
>PEAL01000183.1 GCA_002753725.1 Deltaproteobacteria bacterium | reverse complement strand
ATCACGCCGGCCTACGGATGGCCGATATGGAGAAAATCCCAATCGACTTCAACATTATTATCAATATCAAGTATTATTAAAACCTTCTCCCACAGATGTTCAGGATTTATACCTGAAAAGTTTAGAAAAAATAGGAATTGATCCATTGGCCCATGACATTCGCTTTGTTGAAGATGACTGGGAGTCTCCAACACTGGGAGCTTCAGGGCTGGGCTGGGAAGTCTGGCTGGATGGTATGGAAATTACACAGTTTACCTATTTTCAGTTGGCCGGAAGCATAGAACTTCATCCCATTTCTGTTGAAATCACCTATGGCCTCGAGCGCATTTGTATGTACCTTCAAGGCATTGATAATGTCTTTGATATTCAATGGAATGACACCATTACTTATGGCCAGGTACATCATCGACAGGAAGTCGAACAATCAACGTATAATTTTGAACATGCCAGCATTTCAATGTTACGTCAATTATTTGATATGTACGAACAGGAATCGTTGCTTATCATTGAAAAAGAACTGGCATTGCCTGCTTATGAATATTGTCTGAAATGCTCGCATGTATTTAATTTATTGGATGCCCGAGGAGCGATCAGTGTTACAGAACGTACAGGATATATTGCTCGTATTCGAAATCTGGCGCGTAAAAGCGCACAAACGTATCTAAAGAAGCGTGAAGAGATGGGATTTCCTTTACTGGCAAGTGTTTGAATTTGAAGTTGCAGCGTAGATAAATAACTTTCGTCTACGCTGCAACTTCGTTTATTGAGATATATGCTTGAACCAAGCATCAAGGTCGTTCCTTTCTGGAAATGGGCCTTAACGATAAATTAAAATGAACCCATTGCTAATAATGTGAAGTCCCTTTTTAACGCGTTAATTTTTTCTATCCTGAAAAGAAAGAATAGCCATATCGCTCGTATTAAATTTGGGTTCCTAAGCAGAGATTCAACAGTCTTTCTTAAAAAAAATTTGAAAAGATGGATGCTTCTGATCTTTTGGTGAAACGATTGGATTTTTTACCGGCCAATCAATGTTAATCGTTGGATCTGCCCAATGAATACCCGCTTCATCTTCTGGATGGTAAAATTCTGAACACTTATAATAAACATACGCCTGATCACTCAAAACACAAAAGCCATGAGCAAAACCTTCAGGAATAAAAATCTGTTTTTGATTGCTACCTGATAAAACAACACTCACCCATTGTCCAAAAGTATCGGATAATGGACGAAGATCAACGGCAACATCGAAAATTTCACCTTGAATAACAGTGATTAATTTTGCCTGAGGAAATCGTCGCTGAAAATGAATCCCTCGTAAAATATTTTTCGTTGAAAAGGACAGATTATCCTGAACAAATTGACAATCCATACCTGCTTGACAATACCGCTCTTGATGATGGGTTTCTTTAAAAAATCCGCGTTCATCACCAAAAATATCGGTTTCAATCACCAGCACTTCCGGAATAGCTGTGTTGGTAACCTTCATTACAAATATTCCCTTTTTGATTGAACAATTTCCATTAAATACGTCCCATAATCACTCTTCATCAATGGTGCAGCCAGACGTTCGAGTTGTTCTTCATCAATATATCCCATGAGATACGCAATTTCTTCAATACAGGCAACTTTGAGCCCTTGACGGGATTCAATGGCTTCAATAAAATTCGATGCCTGTATAAGTGTTGCATGGGTTCCTGTATCTAACCATGCAAAACCACGCCCCAGAGGAACGATACGAAGGTTTTGTTCCTTTAAATAGATCCGGTTGATGTCGGTTATTTCCAATTCACCGCGTGCAGATGGTTTTAGTGTCATCGCCATGTCCAACACGCTGTTATCATAATAATAAAGACCTGTTACCGCCATCCTTGATTTGGGCTTTTCAGGTTTTTCAACAATGTCAATCGGATGACCATCAGCATCAAAATAAACAACACCATACCGTTCAGGATCCTTGACCTGATAGGCAAAAACAGTTGCTCCTTCATTGCTTGTCACAGCTTGCCTTAATATCGATGGCAACCCGACACCATAAAAGATATTGTCTCCTAAAATCAATGAAACGGAATCCTTGCCAACAAAATTTCGACCAATGATAAAGGCCTGAGCCAGACCTTCAGGTTTGGGTTGTTCAGCATACGAAAGAGATATTCCCAATTGTGAGCCATCACCCAGCAATTGTCGATAGAGTGGTAAATCATGAGGGGTCGAAATAATAAGAATTTCTTTTAAACCGGCGAGCATATGCACAGATAGAGGATAATAAATCATGGGTTTATCATATATCGGTAAGAGTTGTTTGCTGATAACATGGGTAATCGGATGTAACCGTGTTCCTGAGCCACCAGCGAGAATAATACCTTTCAATGGTGTTCCTCCTGTGGGTAATTTGTTTAATGGACGTAAGGGATGCTCGAAAAATAAGCGTCCCATTTTAGTTTTAGATTGGAGTCCCAAAGCTTTAGCTTTGGGACTCACAGAAAAACAACGTATTGAAAAGCTAAAGAACTCCCAAAGCTAAAGCTTTGGGACTCCAGTAGTCATTGAAGTAAGAAACCTTACGCAGTAATTTTTCCCTTTATAAAAAATGGTGGGCGTCCATTATGTCCATCACGTCCATTATATGGTTAAACTGGCAGAATGAGCATTATCGACTCAATCCTCGTCCTCCTGCTCCTTCTGGGCTAAAAAGCAAGAGTTGATCCATCTTCAGATCTTTCAACTTTAAATTATGACATGCACGAATAAAAAATGGCCGCATTTCATTTTCATCAGGATGAGTCTGGAAATAACGATCATAAGCATCATATGCAGCACTTTCAATATCGTTTTGTTCCAATCGCATACCGAGCAACAGTAAATTTCCCTGAGCCTTTTTTTCAATCAATGCTTTGGATGCAAGCAAAGGTTTGCTGGCATCATCAGCAAGAATCGTCAGGGTTGCTGTTCGTCTGGGTTTATAGATGATTTCGCCGGCTTTTAAAACTTCTACACTATACTCATATTCACCAGGTTTTATCTCTGGCAAAGAAAAGCGGACCACAGCATCTTTTGAAGGAGGCACATCAAACTTATTGCTACCCACTGTCAAGCGATAATTATATTCCTGTCCACAGTTTTCCCAAATTAATAATGGAAATGCTTTACAGGCAGATATTGATTTGGGAAGACTCATATCAATTTTATCTTTTTTACTTTTAGATTTCCTGGAAATTGTATACTTCATGGCGTGTAAATATTCTCGGTCAATGTCTTCCAAAATTTTTTCCGATGATTCCAAATCTGTAAATTTACCCGTTACTTTTTTGATATACCCATTCAAAATTTCTATATGGGAATCTGGTTGAATTCCACACATTGTATCTTTCTGTAAAAAAATAAGCTCAGCTTTTCCATTTGCACCGGTTTGTACGTGATGACCATCCATAATAAATCTTTCTTTAGTGGTCACAGGAAAAAATTTATGTCCATCTTTTGAAACACTGACGTCGCCTTCAACATTGATCAATAATGCCAGTGGCACTTTAGCTGGAGCTGCGAGTACGATGCCTGAGATGCTCATGCATGCAATAAAAATTGTTAATCGATAAAAAAACGTAAAAATGTTCATAATGGGTCCTTTCTTATTTGGGTTAATTGGGTCATTATTAATTATTAATGTTAAAACTGCCGGCTTTGCCTTGCCTTCTCTTTACGGCTTTCCACAGACTGTTCAATCATTGTTTTAAGTTTGTGTTGAAGGCTTCGTAATTCAAGTTTTTCCTGTTCCAAAGATTGAATACGTTCCTGTAGTTCTTTCCGTTCTTTGACAACCGTGCTGTTTTCTAATTCCTGTTTTTCAGAGTGTAATACTGAAACCATTTTTTTTAATGCCAAAAGCTCCTTGCGAAGTTCTGCTGTGATTATCTGTTGCTTTTTTAATCTATTTTCCAACGCCTGAACATCTACTCCTGTTACAGCTTTATGAAAATACCGGCTGGTTTCTCTAAACGTTGGTTCCATAGAAATGACTTTTATAAACAATTTCAATGCGTCAGGTTTATCAAGAGAATCAATGGCTTCAAGATACAATTCGTTCAAATGAATGGTTTGTTTGACCTTTTCTATTTTTTCAGAGGCGCCTGCTTTTTCATAAGCCTCCAATGCATACGCAAAATTATTTTGCTCAACTGCACGATCTCCTTTCTTTTTCCACAATTGAGAGCATGCAGTCAACGCCTCTGGCTGACGAGCATCTAACGATAAAACTTTTTCATATAATAGCAGCAGTTCGGCTTCTTCAGAGGCCTGTTTTGCCTGATTTAAAAGCGTTTGAATCAAGCGTGGTCGGGCCAAAGAAGGATTAAACTCATACAGTATTTCCAATAATTTTCGCGCTTCGGCTAACTTGCCTTCAGCCAGTAAAAGCTCAGCCAACAACTGGTTTGCTTTCATGTGATTGGGATTATGCCCCAAAGAACGTTGAAGCAGTTGACGGGTTTCATTTAATTCACCGCTTTGGTACAAGCGATAAGCAGCCTGAAATAAATTTTCCGCAATGGGTAAAATACGGTCCAGTTCATCCTTTACACGGGCTATCGGTTTTTTTTCAACAATCCAGAGCCTGAGCATTTCAACCCGCATGCGCAAGCCCCCATTTTCCGACTGAATAAGGTTCCATTCTTCAAGGACACCGGGGGCATCACGTAATTCGCCAGTTAAAATGCGAACGCCACTTTCTTGAAGTCGGTTTTCTAAGTCTTCCGAAGAAATAATCTCTGGCCCACTGGCTGCCAAGGCTGAAAGAACGACACGTTCTGCCGGGCCCAGTCCATCCCATAACCATTCCAACGAATGGGTTGCGCAGGCAAGTGCTTTTGCAACAGAGGGCTCTATTTCATGAGAGTCAACAGGATTCCTGGATGCCCGCATTTTTTCGTGTTTTTCATCCCAAATCACCTGACACAACTGCTGAGTCAAATAGGGATGACCGCCTGTTAACCGGACAATCGTTTCAATTGTCTGACTGGACCACATCAGGCTTTCATTTTGTTCGGATAATCGAATCAGAGATTCTGTTTCCTGATGGCTTAACAAAGAAACATGAAAAGATTTCACGCCTTTAAACAAAGAAAGATAAACACTGGATAAATCTTCGGGCCGGCGGCCAATCACAAAAATAAATTTTAATCGATGGGCATCCAAACGCATTAAATTGCTGAAATATGGAAAAAATACGCTAACAGCCTGATCATGTGTTGGACTGTCCAAAATATCAAATTCATCAAACAAAATTACGAGGCAAGTCTTTTGGGGAAGATGTTCCAGCACATGGGGAATAAAAGCATTTTTGAAATCAGATTGAATATCTGTCGTCCAAAGATCAAAAGGGGCAATACCTGGCTGTTGTAATATATCGTCTGCCAGATGTTTCAGTACATGATCCAGTGTCAAGGCAGCTTTATCTTGAAGATCAAAATATACCGGAATAAAATCGGTTTGTTCAGAAAGGGTATGGGCCAGACGTTGAAGAACAGATGTTTTTCCTATTCTGCGTTGGCCATATAAAACCATTCCATTTTCATTGGGGTTGTGAAGTGTATTGAATACATTTTTTAAGACATGAGTTCTTCCAACAAAAGCCTCTCCTTTTCCCACAGGATTACCGGTTATATAAGGATTACATCGTTTACTTTTTTTTTGGGGGGGGAAATCGTTTGCTTTTTTGCGTGTACCAGATGGATACCGATTGTAAAAATCCTTAGCAGCAAACAGGCCTTGATTTTTCCAGGTGACAATATTTTTTTCAATATCCGGCCGGATGCGTTCAAATACATCTGGATCAATTGCACTCATATGGCTGTTCACATCCACGTTGATCTGTTGAAGATAACTCACCAAAACTTTACTGGGTACCTTCAATTCTTTAGCAATTTCATGGACTCGAATTTTTGACATTGGGCATCATTCCCCGTCTCTATAGTCATTTTACATTTATGGCGACTGACAAGATATTCGTTCCGATGGCAACCATAATTTTTCGTCAGGATAATACTTGACATTTTGATATCTAAACGTTTTATCTGTTCTGATTTTCTCAATAACGACCAGTGCCTGGCTGGGGTTTTCACTTACTTTCTGAACAGTCAGCACAACATATCCCGATGTATGATGATTTGGATAAAAATATGCTGTTCCGCCTGGTATGATGCAGGGTTTCCCCTGAATTATCGGAGATGTTTCTTGCCGAGACTCCAATGGTTCTACACGTGTGGCATACTTATATGCTTGAACAGCGTATTGATATACAACTGTAACAAATTTTTGAATATCCAAAAAGAAAAATGAAAGCACAGCAATCATAATAATTAACAAAACGCTTCTGAATTTCATTGTCACCCCTTATGAAGTTATCGTTTGCCAGAAGTCATTAGATCTTACCGAGAGCCTTAGATCTTATCTTATTTTGAAGGTTCTTTTTTTTCTTTTTGAATATGTTCACGTAGTCTGTTCTTATAAATGGGCGTAATTTTGGTCGATGTTTTCAAAGAAGATATTTCATTTCCCTGAATATCATCGTCCTCATAATAATAATTACCATCGTCAAGGTCATCATCATCAAATTCAGTCCCCTCAGGGTCTAATACATAAACAATTTCACCCAGTCGGATCCAGATAGAAATCAATCCAACCAACAAGGTTAGAAAGCCCATGACCAACAACGGAATCAAGGTGGCTTCAAACAGTTTAAATTCTGAAAAAGCCATTGTTAACACCCATCCCATTGTAACCAGAAAAACAGAGATAATCATTAATAAAACAAAGAAAAACAAAATAATCTTAATCAGACTGGCCAGTCCGAATCGAATAATTTCTCGTGATGTAGAGTCTTCCATGCGTTGTCCTTTCCGCAATAATTGTAACCTCTCAATTTTTTTTTACAGATAGCCCCTAAAATTTAGAGAACGTACGATTGTCGAATATATCAAAAAGTCATCAAAAATGATAGTGAATCGGTAATTTATTCAACACTTGCGCAGAGCCATCTTTAACAACAACCATATTTTCAAGCCGAATGCCCCAGCGATCAGGGATATAAATCCCCGGTTCAACCGTTACAACAGAGCCTTCTTCTAATGTCGTTTCCTTTAAAAGGCTGAGTGTGGGGCTTTCATGGGTTGCCAATCCAACACCATGCCCAAGGCCATGGGCAAATTTAACCTTGCCATATCCTTTTTTTTCAAGAAATTTATGCGCTTTTTGGGCGATATCCTTTGATTTTTTTCCAGCAGCAATTTCATCAATGGCCATTTTTTGTGTGTCAGCAAGCGCCTGAAAAGCCTGAATAAATTCGTATTCCGGTTGTCCTAAAACAAGGGTTCGGGATGTATCAGAACGGTAACCATTGTGTCTTGCTCCCCAATCGAACAATACAGGATCATTTTCTCTAATAGGACGATCCGTTGGTGTTGCATGGGGGAGTGCAGCATTGGGGCCAGATGCGACAATTACAGGAAAAGCAATGCTGTCTGCACCGGATTGTCTCATTTCACTTTCCAGACACCAGGCAACCTCTTTTTCAGTCATTGAAGGTTTGATATTCTGAACTACTTTTAAAAAAGATGTTTCAGCAATCTCCAGAGCAATTTGAATCGCTTTGATTTCAGCATCTTCTTTTGATGTTCGAAGATCCTCAACAAAGGTTGTCACTGGGACCATGCGCACCATAAGATTTTGGTCCATAATGGATCGTTGCAGTTTTTCATACAATGCAACCGGGAGGCGATTGCTTTCAAATCCCAATGATCGAACCCCTAATTTTTTGAGAATTTTAGGAATAATTTTTTCCAGGGTATTATTAAAGCAAAAAATTTCAATGTCATGGGTTTCACGTTTTGCCTGAGCAGAATATCGGGAATCTGTTGCCAGAAGAATTTTGTTTTCGGTGATAAACAAAATTCCAGATATTTCATCAATCTGGCCATCATCAGCAGAAAATCCGGTTAAGTATTGTCTGTTTTCAGCAGTGCAAATCATAAAGGAATCAAATGATTTTTCTTTGAGCCTTTTTTGGATTTGATCAATACGGTGTTGATAATTATGAGATAAATTCTGCATTATGGTTTGCCTCTATCGTCTTTTTTCAGGATGTTTGTCCAAGAACGTGTTCCTTCAATGTAAAACATACAAATTGCCCATCAAACACCGCTTCCTGATCTCGCATGACCTTGACATCAACCTGTTGTTTTTTTCCATCAATAGAAACAACACGCGCTTCAGCAATTAATAGCGTATCTGGTTGAACAGGTTTCAAAAATTTAACAGATGCAGCGGCCAGTACCACATTGGGATGATTCACTGCCAACATGGCTGCATGATCTGCCAGACCAAAAACAAAGCCCCCATGAACCAATGAACGATCATCAACGATCATTGTTGCCGTTGTTTTCAGTTTGATTTTTGCGTAGCCGTCATCCAGTTGGACAGGTTTTCCACATAAATCGTAATCGATTTTCTGATGGGTTTGAATATTCATATTTCTTGACCATAGCTTTTCATTTGATGGTTATTATGGATATCAAATATCAAAAGGCCGCTCTTTTTGCAAAATGTTTTCAAGTTGCCTGTTTTGACGATTTTACCAAAGACGAAAGATGATCCATCGATTTCTGATACCGCCTCAATAAAAGAGTATCATAACGATCTGATATTGGCCCCATTTCTTCCCATTCAGTTTGAATTCTTTTCATCTTCTTAAACGCATTGGCACGAGTGGTAGCGCCTTCGTTGGGGACAAAAATTTCATCTTTAAATTTTAACGCCATATCCAACTGCTCTGCAATGGGAATAAATTTGTTGTATTCAAAATTCGCTGACGACGACATGGTTAACTTTGCCAATATTTCAAGACTGACACAAAGACTTTCTTTTTGTTTGAGATGGTCTTTTTTTTCTTGATCCAAAGATTCAAAATGCTTGATTTGTTGAGAAAAGAAATAATCGTTCGCTTCTTGAAAACGACTCCAAAGTTCACGTTCAATTTTTCTTGGCGTACTTCCAATCTGTTGCCATTGCTTTTGTAGCGCTGTCAGTTTTTCTGATGTTGCTTTCCAATCTGTTGAAGGTGCCAACGTTTCAGCCATTTCAACCAGTTTTTCCTTTTGTGTCTGGTTTTCATCCCATTGGCGTTTGCGTTCTTTGATGTAAGCACTTTTTTGTTCAAAAAAAGCATTGCACGGTGCTTGAAAACGATCCCAAAGGGCTTGAGATGAATCTTGAGGTACGGGCCCGATAAGCTTCCATTGTTGTTGAAGATCTAGGATTTGTTCTGTCAGAGCATCAAAGTTTTCTGTTTCTTCCAATTGAACAATTAAACGTTCAGCCTTTTCACACAAGGCTTCCTTTTTTTTCATATTTTTGGGCAATTCATCTTCCAGACGTTGAAAAAAAGTATTGCAGGCTTTGCGGAATTTTTCCCAAAGCAAATCACTGTCAGATCTGGGAACCGGGCCAATATTTTTCCATTTTCGTTGAAGTGCTTTCATTTTTCGTGAAGTTTCTGACCAATCGTTGGATGAAGAAAGTTTCTCGGCTTGTTCACATAAGGCCTGCTTTTGCGCCAGATTTTCTTTTCGCTCTTGATCTCGTTTCTGATAAAAATCTCGCTGTCGATCAAAAAAAGTATTACACATGGTTTGAAAGGATTGTCGAAGATCCTTTTCTACAGCCTTTGGCAAAGCACCGATAGCATTCCAACGGTCTTGAATGCTCCTGACTTTTTCTGTGGTATCTTTCCAATTGATATCCTTATCCAGATCTTCCATAATCAGCTGCAATTCATCATGAATTTTTGATTTTTCTTCAAAACAGCGTGTATAAATCGTATCACAGGTTGTATGAAATCGGTCCCATATGATTTCTGATTTATTCCGTTCCACAGATCCCAATTCTCGCCATTTTTCCTGTGCTTTTCGCGCGTTTTCTGCCATTGTTTGAACAGATAATTCACTGGCAATCATTTTTTCCAGGGTATCGCACAGTTCTTCTTTCAGTGCCAGATTTGCCCATTGTTCCCAATTTCTTTTTTCCCAAAAATCACGTTGCACAGTAAAAAATTGTTGACAGGCATCTTCAAATCGCTGGGAGAGTTCGTCTTTCTTTTCAGGTGCGTGTGCGCCTGAAGATTGCCATTCTTTTTGAGCAGATTTAACTTTTTTCTCCAGGCCGGCTCGAAGCTCTGCATTTTTGGCCTGTTCGACAAGCTCACACAACTCAATCAACCGTTTTTCCTCGCTGTCTTTGTTTTCAACAATTTCATTTTCCACGATTTTTTGTTGGTGAGCATGTT
>PEAL01000182.1 GCA_002753725.1 Deltaproteobacteria bacterium | reverse complement strand
ATAAAAAATGTGACATTCTAAAAATGGGCAAAAAAAAAGCGCATCAAAAGAATTGATGCGCATAAATTAATTGTAATATTTTAAAGTGTTAACTACTTTTTAGGTAATATGAAGGATGCCATTTTTTTATATCTTTTCCTGTGCGTGTTAACCAAAATGGTTCTTTTCTATACACCTCAATAGGCGGAAATATTTCAAATTTATCCAAATAGATAAGATTAACTTTTTGGTAATTTAAACATATAAGCATTGTTAAGATTACTACAAAAAGTACTAACATTAATAAGAATTTAAACTTCATATTCAATATCTTAATTAATTAATTAATTGATTAAGGATTAGTTGACTTTAATTCTATTTGTTTGTTTTTAAATAAAACGGGTCCAAATCTTGGAAATAAAAAAATTGACTTAACTGTTGGAATAACAACAGAAGAGTTTTCACTTTCATATTTAATCCAGTAAGGAAATGCATAAGTATCAACATTATACTTCTGATTGAATGCCTCGCCAATATTAAGTCTGTTATTAAGCGGAAAACCACCACAACAAGAATTAAGCTGTATGACAGCATCTTTAGCAAAGTTTATATCAGGTAATAAAGAAATTGGATATGCATTTAGACTTGATCCTTTAGGAGTGATTAATTCATTATTGGCACTTAGGTATTCTAACATTTGAGGATAATCTTGATCACCTAAATGAAGAAAATCAGGATGACTATGCATCATTAAAACCATCTTGTTAACAGGTTCTGTTTTAAATCGGGGGACACCATACCTATTTTTCGTTGAAAATAGGTATGGTGTCCCCCGATTTCTTAACCTTTAAAAAATAAAAACTCAACAACGGCGTTAGCCATCCGCTGGAATGATTGGTTAGCATTGTTTATTTATTCATCAACCTGACTGAGACATACCTCTTGCTTGGGCAATATCACCCAAAGCTCATTTATATTCCTCCAACCGCTTCATTCCCGAATTGCCTGTCAATATATGCATCTGCTGAATGGCGATTTGGTTCAACCGTTCCAGTCTGAGTTTCTGAGATAATCCATCATTGATAAACAGAGCGTTCAGATTTTCTAAGTTTGACAGGCACACCAATTGTGAAATATCAGCGTAATCACGCATATTTCCCTTTTTATCCGGATTTGCCTCCCGCCACATGCCTGCTGTCAAGCCAAAAAGAGCCATATTCAAAATATCAGCTTCAGTGGCGTAAATATAATTGATCTGGGATTTGTTCAATTCCGGTGGAATCAGATTCTCCTTGATGGCATCGGTATGGATTCGGTAATTGATTTTGGTCAGGTTTCGGCGGATATCCCAACCGAGTTGCTCTTTTTCTCGATCTTTGAGACGTTGGAATTCTTTTATCAGATAGAGCTTAAACTCGGGAGATATCCAAGATGCAAATTCAAATGCAATATCTTTATGAGCATAAGTACCACCGTATCTGCCAGCCTTGGCGACAATCCCTTTCGAATTTGTTTTTGCCACCCATTGCTTGACAGAAAGAATAAAACGATTCAATCCAGCCTGATTTTTAATTCCCTCGAATTCGAGGGAATTAAAGTCAGGGTTATAAATTTTTTCCCATATGCCCAAAAATTCAATAGTATTTTTATTCCTAAGCCATTTTTCGATTAAAGCAAGACCATTTTCAATATTTCTGACCATGTCGGTCAAAGATATGTAATCCTGCTGATCTGTTGAGATAACAGTAATTTCTTTTCCTTGTACTTCAATCTTAGCCATTTTTTACCTTCATTTTTTCAAAATCATTTTATTCAGTTAGGTTGTATCTTTCAAGTGTCTTCAAATTGTTCTGCTTATTTTTTACTTACTTATACAAGCAACCTTAAACCTTAGGGTTCAGTCAAAAATAACTTTACGTTTTCGGAAGGGTGCAGATACTTACATAAAAATGCCATGCCACTATGAGTACCAAATTTTCAAACATAATGTAATTTTCCCTTATAACACTAACTAATTATTACAGTTTGTCTATAACCAAAAAACGTCACAATGCTACCATATTTTCTAACATAAAGCGACCTATAAATGTAAGCCAAATTGAAAAACAACAATAATGACTATATTTTTTTTAGGCTATAGGATTGAATGAACTCAAGGCGAATAACACTGAAATAAGCGGTGCGAGCGATAGCGAGCATCCGCTTGATTGATTGGTTATAAAAAACTATCGATTAAATTCATTCTGAGCTTACTGGTGTAACAGAGTTTTGAGGTTAAGGGTATATCCAAAGTGAAACTGGTTAATTGGCTGTTCAGCTTCTGATTCAACGTACTTGAATGGAAGCCTGATTTTAAATCAGTGGGTTGGTTGTTCAGCGTTTGAACTCATTTATTTTGGTTAATGGCTGCCATCAAATTGATTATGTTGCTTCACAGCCAAAAAGCTGCTAAACCAAGCATAACCTATAAACAATCTACAGTGTGTTTCAATTCTATGGAATAAATATTCTCCCTGTTCCTAAATAATTATCTAAATCAAGAATTATTTCAATTATTCTATAAATACACTTTAACCTATATGGCTTTTGATGAAGTTTTTCAATAGTGCTGATAGTTATGACTGGTAAGGATGAAGGGGTATTCTCTTCACGTATCGTTTCTTCAAGTGAATCCTTTTCATTCATTTTTCGGTTTGCTGTTAATAAAATCATATTATTATTTTGTGCAAACTGCCAGACATCTCTATCAGTAGAATCATGAGGAATACCCAATGATTCAAACAGAGTTAATTTTATTTCTAATAGATCAGTCCATCCTTCAGCCTGTAGTAAGCCCCAAAATAACATTGCGTGGCCTTCTATATTATGATCAGCAAGAATTGTTGCTAAGCGTGACATTTTTTTAACTTTCTAAGAATCAATTCTTTTTTAAGCATTTCTTTTTGCAAAGATAAATTTTCGGGGAAACGAGACTTTTTAGTTCTTTTACGCCAATATTGCTCAATTTTTTCATTATTTTCTAAAACATTTTCATATTCTTTTTGAATCTGCTCATAATTGTTATTAATATATTCAAATGCTTCAGAAATCTGAGGTTTGGACAAATTTAACCAATCCTGAATGAGATGTTGCGGCCATTCTTGTTTTAGATAGTCCATAATATCGTATATCGTTATACGTGTACCGGCGATAGCCAATCCAAAATTGTTTCTAACAACATGATTTTTTATCATAATAATACTCCTAATTTTTTTCTATTAATTATCATATTGAAAACTTACTTATTGTTCATTTTCGGAAACTTTTTGAAGCCAGTATATGGTTTCAATCAATGAAATTTTATTATCCAAATTGATATCAATTTCTGACAGATCATACAACAGGTCAATGCCTGCACATATTTGAAGTGCTGTAATTGATTTGTTTAAATCATTTTCTAATGGTGTGCGTATGATATCAAGCAGATATGTATAGCGAACGTTATTTCCTTCTTGATTGATACCCACAATCGATATTTCAGTTCTACCCGGTTGAATGACATCTAATCGTATTTCATCATTTCCTGAAACCATTCCTCGATCAATATCTACAATTCCATTTGTTCCAAGGGTAATATCTGATATTTGTTTGAGTCCATTGGTCTGTTGGTATGATGTCAAATCAACATAATAAACACGATTCGTTGCAAAAATCTGTGTAACTGGTTTTAGCTCAATAGGATCAGGACGATTTGCAAAAACCAGGATGCCAGTTTCTTTTGTTTGAATTTTATAAGACTGATCATCATTGGGTATCATTCGTTTACGATAGACAGGATCAAATGTTTCTCTCGTGATCAAATCAGTCCATATGCTGCTGCCATAGTTGAATATATAGGGATCAATGATATCATCATCCTTTACATATGGAATGATTTCAACTGGTGACTCAAGTTTGTGGTTATCAGAGTACAGCAAAACCAAACCATGCGTTACAATTTTTCGTCCCATAATTTTGATGGGGATATGATGGTGAGAAATATCAGCGGCTAATACATAAGTCTCTGGATTCATCGCACCTGCTGGTATGGAAATCTGATAGTTTTGTAAAATCAATTCATGAGCACCTGAACCATCAGCGCGTTTATACGTGACATCTGTTACAAAAACTGAATATTCTTTGTAAACAGAATGTGTATCATTTTTAACTGTTGCTTCAATTCGAATCATCCCTGTCTGGTCAGTTGTCCAGGTGAGTTGATTGCCAGTATAAGAAACAGGGTTTGTGTTGACTTTCCAACTAAATGATAATGGTTTTTCCTGTACATCAAATGATTGGGACAGATCTAATGTCAGCGGTTGATTCATTCTACAGATACTCAGTTGATCCATATTGGAAATGATCACAGGCGGAAATGTCAGGGCTTTATAGCGAGAAATATCCTGATCAGGAGGATCAGTCTTCTTGGGATTCCATCCTGCAAGGTATTCTATATAATTTTGATAGGTATCATTATCATCATCAGCCAAAAGATGTGTTATTGTATAAACGTTTTCCCAATCATCTGAAAGAATGTTTTGATTCTTGTCTGTCTTGATTAAAGGATGAGGATCGACACTATCAATAACCTTATCTTGATCAGTATCTTTTTGAATCGGATTTGTGGCGAGTGTTAGTTCATCAGCATTACTCAGACCATCCAGATCAAAATCATCGGTGCCGCTAAATGCCAATGCGTTAAAAAAATGAATTTCCCACATATCTGGCAAATGATCTTGATCAGTATCAGTATCATCCATAATTGGAATCGTTTTTGAAAACATTTCAGAACTGTTATTCGAGGCATTTTTGGAGATGATTTCTATATACAATTGATCTCCATAAAAAGATGGATCAATTGTATAGTGTGTTTGAGAAGTAATCAGTTGATCCAGAATAATCTGACTCCCCTTTTTTAATGTGATCTGAAAATAATCAGTATCTTGAGGTTGGTTCCATGTCAGACGTGCTTGAGTACCATCAAATTGAAACCCAACATCATCAACAGGGTCAGGAATTGAAATGACGGTCTGTTTTTGAACACTAAATTGAATACTGCCAACAGAACCAGAAAAACCATTCATATCATATCCCTGAATCTCTGCACGATAATTGCCGTCACTTAAATAGTAGATTCTGGTTTGATTGCTCTTTGTAGGCATTTCATAAAAAGGTGTATTGTCATTGTACAACGTTACTGTGTATCCATCTGTTCCTGTAATATAATCCCATTGAATATCAACAAAATCATCGGTTACAATTGATTGAATATTTTGAGGTTGGGAAATCTCTTTTTCGATATAAATGGTTTCAGTTGTCATACAAATTTTGTGTGGATGTTTGTTATCGTGATATCTCATAAACACACGATAATTACCTGATGGTAAGTAACTGACATCAGTAATTTCATATGATGTTTCACCATTATAAGTTGTTTCAGGTTCAAGAACAGTTATTTCATTATCATTTTCATCTGCCAGACCAATTTCATAGGAAATAGAATCATTTTCTGGATCACTCAGTTGAAATGAAGCGGTCTGGTTTGCCAAAGATATCGTTCCTTGCGGTTCCTGATTGGCACCAAATATGGTAATACGTTCATTACCGGTATGTTGATAGGATAAATAATAAGTTCCTTTGTCCGGATCAGCCAATGATATCACTGTAAAATGACCATCAATTTTATCAACTTGACATGCGTTTGTATTTTCAGCATCCTGTGTAATGGTTACTCCATTTGGTGTGGTCAGAGTTATCGTATTATCTGAAGATACAAAATCGACTTTGATGAAGGGTTCATTGCCGGATAAGGTGAAAGAATCATTTATGGTTTGTCCAACAGGTGTTGCATCTCTTTGACGTTTGCGAACATCTGTTGGTTTGATTGTCATGTTGGTGACAAATACCAGTTGATTGTTGTCTCTATCTGCTAAATAGTCTAATGGGATAAAGATTGGATATTTTTTATTTAATAAGGTCGCAATTGCATAAACACCGACATGCTTACCCAAATTTGCTGTTTTTGTGTTAAACCAAAAATCTTTATATTCCTGACTTATTTCAAAAGCACCCAATTCCAGACAGGCCATTCCCAATGATTTCCCGGTTTTTAAATCGCTGGGAATAAACCACCAGTCTTTTGTAACTTTGGGAAGTTTGACTTCAACCTTTGCCATCATTCGGGCGGATAGTTTATTGCCTTCTTTATTTTCAATATCAAAAAGTTTAAAACCCAAACTTCCTGAAAGAATATCCTTAACTTCTGCAACTCCTAAAATTTCATAAGGTTTATCATTAATGGTATCCATGACTGTTGTTGAAATCTCAGCACCAAGCCCAGTGCCATTAAAAATATCGTCATCACTTGATGGTTTTAATTCAATTGGATTTCCATAACAATCAGTAATATCAGGACATTTCACAGGATTATTTATGCTGACATTTCCATTTAAAAGGCATATTGATGCATCATTTTTTGACCACTTCATTTCCAGATTTGTTCCAGGTATAGGCGTTTTTAAATCAGTGACCGAAAAGCCAAAGCTATCAAAATCTGTATTTGAATATATTGATGCATAGCCTCCAAATAAATAAACGTTACTCAATATTTTGTAAAAACTAAACCCTGCTGTTATATTCCAGAATGAGGTTTCATTCTTAGCAAATTCATAGCCTCCACCAAGACCTGTTAATGAAAACGCTCCCTTTTTAGGAAAATTAAACAATTCTTTTGTGCGAATATTGATATTTTGAAAATTATAAAAGCCCCAATGATATCCATCCAAGGCCACTTCTAATGCTGCTTCAATTGTTAAGTTATTTGTTTGATTTAATAATTTACCTTCACCACCAAAAACAACAATTATGTCATCCAGCTCATCAGGGTATTTGTCACTGAAACCAGCTTTATCAATATTGTTTTCTCTAAAAATGAAGTTAAAATATGTATGAATATCTTTGAGTGTCCATGCTTTTGTAATTGGGAGTTCCTTTATATTTATCTGTCCGCCGGCTTCACCAGATATCAATTTAAAACCATTCTTCTTGTCATGTGTTAATTTTAAAGAACTAATTTTGATACCGCCGGTCGCTTCCCTTTTTGTGTATTTGCTGTAAGATTCTGTGGTTAATGAAAAAGTTGCATCATTAATTGAAATCGTATTTGTTGCATTCTTGTCTTCAAAATCAACTTCAATGGAAGCTTTTTTAGTTTCCAATGTAATAGGCTTAATTTCCAGTTTAAAATCGTTAATGCGGCCTGTCATTTTAGTTTTATCCAGAGTGTATTCTAATTTTGGAAAATTTATGGTTACTGGTTTTAATTTGTTCAAAAGCGTGTCCATCATGAAATTTGTCCCAAAAAGATAGCTATCTTTTTGAGTTATTATACCATCAGATGTATCTAAATATAAACGTCTGAAAAAAGGTGAAGATAAGTAAATGGGTGAAAAGGGTGTATTGAAATCACCCAAAAGTAATAAATTGCCTGTTATTGGAAAGTTAATTATTTTTGATGTTAACTTAATTGCATTATGCAGAAGTTCCATTGTTAAATACATGTTTTCAGGGGATGCCATTGTTTTACGTTGTTCTTCTGATGACTGATTATACATAGGCTCATATTGGGTACTGATAAAGGTTTCTATTTCTTCTTCCAATTTTTCATCGGTGTTATCAGACATGGTATGAAACAGTGGTTTTTCATGCACTTGTTTGTTGACCAACCAGAAACTTCCTTGAGAAACTGGTAATTCTCTCGTTCCGGCTTTATAATACAAAATGTTGGTTTTACCTGTTATTTCAATATAGGTCTGTTTTTTGAAAAGTATGGAATCCAGTGTAGAAGTATTCTCACTATAGGATTGAAATGATGCATTAGATAACTCCATGTAAGCCAATTCATTTTCAAAACTATTATCATAAATGTGCATGGTATCAGATGTTGCAATATTAAACGCTTTTATTTGTCTCTGTTCAAATTCAATTTCTGATTTGTCAAAAATGACATTCACTCCTGCCAGTGTTAATTTTTTGGTTTTTCCTGTCTCAATATTTTTAAAAATGCTCATTTTTCGTAGGCCATCAGAGGTCAATACAAATAGAACTGAATCATTTGGATCAACAAAAAGTCCTTGAATTGTTGCGTTCGAAAATGTTTGATTCATTTTTAACCATGTATGTCCTGTATCTGAAGAAAATAAATCATTTTGAGTAGCAGCAACAAAACGATCGTTGACATACCAGACATCGACAAAGCGATCCAATGTATTTGAACTGGCTTCAACAAATTTCTGGCCATCATCAGATTTGAAAATAACGCCATTTTCC
The DNA here is from genome assembly GCA_002753725.1 of Deltaproteobacteria bacterium. Taxonomy (GTDB): domain Bacteria; phylum Desulfobacterota; class Desulfobacteria; order Desulfobacterales; family Magnetomoraceae; genus Magnetomorum. Next base: position 2,007 of record PEAL01000182.1, on the reverse strand, counting down.
CCTGTAACAACGATTGTATTTTCTTCCTTTTCAAAAGAGGTAAGCGGTGTATCTGTGATGTGAATAACATTCCATTTTGAAGCATCTGCTGATGATAGTAAATCTCCATTAACTGTAGTAGCAAAAAACACATTGTCTCGTTGATCATAGGTTATTGAGGTTATTTGGGCATAACTTGTATCAATAGTGCTGAAATTGTTATCAACCCCATAAATAATATTTCCTGATTCACCGGCAATCATGACTTTGTTATAATTATTGCTGTCGATATCCGATAAGTTATCATTACAGTCTGGAAGTTGAATTGTTTCAATGGACTGGTTTTTGATGTCATATAGAACGATGTGACCACCTTCGCCAACCGCAATTATTGTGTTTTTAGTTGCTGCTAACGCATTTAATATATTGTTTGACTGATACAAGGTGATAAATTTATCGGCATTTTTTGATACATATAACTTGTTTTCGGTTACGGCATAATAGAGGTTATTCTTTTTGATAAGGTCTTTTAGAGCGATTTCTTCTGTCGTTTCAGTGTTTTGTTCTATATCAAAATCAATACATAATTTAAAAATCAAACCAGCAGGGTTTCTTTTTGGATCAGAAGTCTGACTCATTCTATTGGTAACATCAAAAATTATATGGTTCTCACCAAGTTTAATATAATTTTTTAAATCTATTGTTTTAACTACTTTAAAACCAACATCGGAAGATGGAATATGATCATTATTTATTTTAATTATAGTATAGTTATCAACAGCTATATACAATAATGCCTTGATCTGATCTATATTTACATTATAAGGTATTTTGAATTTAGATTGAAACCTGTATGTTTCATCGAGATTTGGTTTTTGTACATATTTTGATGACCATATCCAATTAGCATTATCAATAGAAGTCCACTCGCCAGCTACATGTGTCTCAACAGAATTCTTCCATTCTTTTCCGTCAAAAAATTCTACAGTATCGCTATTACTATAAATTGTAATTTCTTCAGATAGAATATTAAATGTAAAAATTGTATTAATTAGTATAAAAAAAATTATAATGAACATTAATCTATTAATCATTAAAAATTCCCTTTTTTTAATTTTTTTTGTTTAAAATGAAATTAATTTAGATGACTATGTAAATACAATAAATAATTTTTCAAGCATAAAGTAACCTAAAATGTAGCAATCAATCCCATTTGCTTTGTAAGTAAATGCCAAAATTGTTTTGAAAAATGATGCCTCTCTAAACCAAATTGAAAATCAAAAGCGATTGCCATTTTAGTTTATGAGCTTGAATGGAGTCAAAGCGAATAACGTTAAGCTCACAGGCGACAAAAGCAAAAAAGGAATAACTTTTGAAACGATAACGTCCTTTAGCCAATAATTTGCTAACTGGTAAAAACGCGCTTGCTTTTGGCGTCCTGTGGAGTGCTGGGTTATTCGCTTAAAGCCGGTTTGTGTTTTGTTCGAGAACTCTTTTAACTATAACCCAAAAACGTCAATATGAGTATCATAACTGCAAAATGTGTGACAGCCAGTCAAAATAGCTAAGCGTGAACAATTATAAATGAATTTGATTTATATCGATAACTAACAGCGTTGTAGCTGGCGCACATTTTGCCGACGCTAACTCTGACTCTTCCTGACTCCGACGCTCTTCCTTAAAAAGTATTTTGTTAGGATTATCAACGCTGCACGATTTTTCATCTTTATGCCCAAAACATCAAATCTATCAAATTGTTACATAAAAATACATATTTTCGTGTTTGATCAAGGACGAATACAACATAAGATTGAAAGAACGAAATTAAAGCGAATAACACCTAAGCTCACAGGCGGCAAAAGCGAAAAGGTTATTCTTTTGAAACAATAATGTACTTTAGCCGAAAATTTACAAACTGGAAGAAACCGCTCAGCTTTTGACGTCATGTGGAGCGCTGGGTTATTCGTTGAAACAGGATTCGATTTATTTGTGAAGCCCCCTTGTAACGATAACGCTTATTAAATTTTT
>PEAL01000181.1 GCA_002753725.1 Deltaproteobacteria bacterium | reverse complement strand
GCAGAAAAACCTGGATTGTTAAACGTCCTCGGAAATCGTTTTCAGTTGTTATATCAATATCACACGCCAGTGTGATTTCTGATGTTTTTTCAAAAGGATCATAATGGATTTGCTCGATAATGCCAGGAATAGACGAAAGCAGCCCTCTGTTGTTATAAATGTAACTAATCAGAGATCCATCTGGATATGTCAGATGTGTGATACGATCCATCGGGTCATAGGACATGGCTGTGTAAAAATTGAGTGTCTTTTGATTCATAATGCGTTTAACAATCCAGGTTTTTCTGCCGCGTTCATCGTATGAAAAATGCTTTTCTCCGGACCGATCTTTGACCCAGGCCAGAAATCCATGTGTGTTTTCCGCCATAACCATTGACTGACGTGCCGCAAGAACAGCATCTGCACTATCAATGCGGTTATCGCCATTCAAATCAATTGACCGATCATAATTCGATTCGTTTAAGATGCTGTCTGTGATTGTTGTCAGTCTTTCGGGCATATACAGATGGCCTTTGTCCAGTGTTTTTATAGGTAAATCATAATGATATTCAATATCTGGCGCATGATCCTTTGTTTCATAATAAACATCGGTCAGTCGATTGATGCCATCATATTCATAGTGTATGGCTTGATTATTGGCATCTTGTGTTTGAACAAGATTTCCAGCATCATCATAGTTGAAATTCATGATTCCCCGGTCTGGATCATTTTCAAATATTTTTCGTTCAAGGCCATCATATTTCCAGATTTTTTGATTTCCCTGTGCATCGGTATATTGTTCAATATTATTCAAAAGATCATAATCATAGGATGTCACCCATTCCACCGGATTCTGAATGACATCACCATGATCACTTAATTTGACATTCTCACGAATTTCTCTTAAACGCCATTGACCAGATTTATCCAATAAACCATCATAAAGATAACGCTTAAAACAACCTGTGTGTTTACTATCTTGTTTCGTTTGTTCTTCATCCTTAACAATTCTGGCAAGGGGTCCATAAGTCACTGTGGAAAAATCAATGCCATCTGGCCCCTGAGGTTGATTTGTGCGGATTTTTCGATTCAGAGCATCAAAATTATATTTTATATATGGCTTATCTTCAGGAATTTTGTGATAATCAAGACCTGACTGATCAAAAAAAGGTAAATACTTTTGAACAATTTTTTTTCGTGAATTATAAGCAACTCCTTCTGTTACAATTGTTTGTTCAGGTGATTCACCCTCTGATCGCATCATTATTTTTTTTCCCATGCCATCGTAGAATTGGCGAGATATTAAAAAACCATCATGACTGTCATCTTTTTTCCTTGTCTCAACCCAATTGATAATCGAACCATCAATCTGATGTCCCAGTACGTATTCAAATTCAATAGTATGCGTTTCGTCAGGAGGCTTTTGGATTGAAATTAAACGTCCCATGCCATCATATTGGAAATCTGTACGATGAAGGTTGAGGCTTGTAAATGATGTCACTGCACCAATTCCTGGATTGTATGTGGCAGACAATGTTAAAACCGGTAAAGATGCATTACCGGTATAAATGATTTCCTGTTCAGGAAAGGTATTAAAATGGGTATCATAAATATATCTGCGATAATGTCCAGTTTTTTTGGCGTAAAGCGGATCGTATACTGCGATAATATTGCCAAAATCATCATAATCTTTTTTTTGGGAAGTAATATACTGATTTTTTTTTTCCCATTGGTCAATCTGTGTCAGATTACCTTTTGATATCATTCCTGTTTGTGTTTGATTATCATAATAATAACGTGTATGTGATATTCGTTTTCCATCAATGTCTTTAATTTTTCGATCTACAATTTTATTCAGTATCCAGTGTGATCGTCCTGATTCATAAGCTGATGAAAACACTTGTTCGGTAATACGCTCATCTCTAAAATGGTCATCATCACGACCATGTTCAATCTGGCGTGTTAGATTGCCATAATTGTCATATTCAAACTCTGTTTTAAGAAGAATGGGCGTGCCTGAACCTTTTTCTATCAGATGAATTGTCTGGAAAGATGGGTAAGGATAAATGATGTGGTCATCACCTGATGGGCTGATCGCAAGCTGTCGGGTTTCCCATTGGTTTTGTTTGAAAACAAAAATTTCTCCATTACTGTTTTTCCTTTCACTTGATTTTTGCTTTCCTTTTAATGCTTCACAAAACTGCCCGGTATGAAATATAAATGATGTCATCAAATCAGGCACAGATTGATCTCCGATTTCTTTTTGACAAACACGTTCAAAACCTCTGAATTCTTTTTCTTTTCCATCATAATAACCATTATGATAGGTGAACGTTTGTTGATAGCTTTGATTCCCATCACTTTCTGTAATCTGTTTAAGAACTGAAACCGGAAAAGGGACATAAGATTTCCAGGGTTGACCGGATTGATGATCATTAATCATATCAACGACATGTGATTGATAATTCATTTGTATTGTACCGCCCATTCCATTGTCAATTTTATATAACAGGTTTGGGGTGATGCTGCCTGAATTATCATGTTGTTTTTCAAATAATCGGGCATACCAGAAGCCTGTTGATATATAATCAGGCGATGGTTGATGACTGGCATAAAAAAGGATTTCTTTTAATCCATCACCATCAATGTCGATGACGCGAAAAGTAGCAATGGATGGATCATATTGTTTATCAATACTGATTTCAGAGCGTATTCCCATATAACTGCCTTTATTCAGCCAAAAAATAATGTGTGCGCCTGATATGACATAAAGATCGTCAAGGCCATCGCCATTCAAATCGTTTAGATGTAAATTTTTGATCTGTGATACATCGCCTTTAAAATCAGGTCCATCAGACAGTTGAATTTCATAACCGCCTGTGGAATCATCAAACTGTCCCCATCCCATCGACGGCCAGTAAAGCAGACTGTTATTGGATTGATCCCTTAACAAAACAATATCCTGCATTCGGTCGCCATTCATGTCTGCAATCACGAGCGCTCCATCGGATTGAGAAAAGCCAGCAGGCAACCCCTTAATTGTGTCAGGGGTTGTTTGGGGAATATGCACAAAAGAACCATCAGCATTATTCAGAAATGCTTCAAATAAAACACCGCTGTTTTGCGGGTCACAATAACATCTGATGGTATCAATTTGTTTGTCTGAATTCATATCAAGTGCACGAATATCCGGATTAAAAAAAATATCATCTGCATTCTTCATTTGCGGAAATGTAAATGCAATATCTTGTGAATCCCATTGTCCGCCTCTGTTTCTTTTAAAAACAAAATCCTCTGGATTGTGTCCTTTTTGGGATACCACATCAGACAGGCCATCACCATCAATATCTAAAACAATGCTATTTGGTGACTGAACACTTAATTGCAGACTTTGAGATTGAGTAAGTGGTTTACGAATAAAAGAGGCATTGCCAAGATTTTCATAAAAAATATCATATTCAAAAGGATCAGATGCCTGATGCCTTGATTGATATAAATCAGGTAAGGCGTCGCCATTAAAGTCAATAATTTCACAAGCAGCCGGATAATCTTCAGGATTATCCCCGAATTTTAAAATTGATGCGCCTTCCAGCCCTGTGACCGGTTTCAGCATCGTTGATGATAAGGGTAAATCACTTGAATAGTAAAATTTTTTTTTTTTTTTTTTTGTCTCATCACTTCCTGAAACAAGAACACTGGAAAGCAGGGATAATGATCGATTTTGACAATATGTCAGGGTGTAAGTTCGAACCAGTTGATTTCTGGTTTTAATAACAATTTGCTTTAATCGTTTATGAGTAGACAGACGAAAGGTTGGCCGATAATCAATAATCGGATCATGCCGATTTTCATAAATAAAAAAAAGAGCATGACATTGGCCAGGCACGCCCTTTTCTACAGGCCCATAGGCAATATACTGGCAATAGATCTGATTATAATGATGCGTATAGTGATATAGAATTTGATTGTTATTGGTATCAACTGCTTTTGAAATGTACCATGCATAAGTTTTAGATGAGTCTGACTGTTTTATTGTTGCTGTCAAAAAAAAAGTCGTACCAGAGCGATCTTTACAAGTCCACATATTTTGAGATGGATAATACGTATATTTCATAAATTGCGTTTCATTTTTCAGTCGGAAAAGCATTTGGGTTTCAGAAGATTGCACATTAATGAGTTCTTTTCCACTTTCAGTAATAAAGGTGTCCTGATCTGAGTATTTTGGCAGACCTTTATCAGTTTGACGTCTTACAGACATCAGGGGAAATGTCCATCCCATACCAATAATACCATTGCCTTTGCCAGTATTAAAATTCAGACTCACTTGAGGCGCAAAATTCGCGCGTCCAGGTGGTATTTTTATTGGAATACTATATGTTCCGCTGCCCATGTTTAATTGTGGCTCAAAAGATTCACCGAAGCCTTCAATGGCACCAGGCCCATCAGGCAATGACAGCACTTGCGAACGAACACCAGATGTTGATGGTGTCTGAGCCAATGAATGAGTCGTAAATAAACAGAATAGAAACAGAGTAAAAATTGTTTTATACTTGATATGTTGGATGAACATCGTAGATTTCCTTATGGATGAAAACATTCGTAAATCATTAAAGATTTAAAACCGATAAAATTTCTTTTTCTACAAGCTTTGCATATGTTCGTTGCGGAATATGACCGCTTCCCAATTTTTTGTAGGTTACATTCATTTTGTCAGCTATCTCTTTTACATGGTAATGAGGCACCCAATTATCTCCAGGATTAGAATATAAAATGACTTTTTCTGTACGCTGTGAAATATTTTGATAAATTTCATTAGATATTTTGTTGAGCTCAGGCGTCATTTGAATTGCATTTTTGAGATAAGCGGACCATATACCGCATCTGTTTTTTTTCGACAATCTGTTATAAAAAGATACAACAGTTTGTTTGTCTACATTCCACACCCATTTATTTTCAACTGATCCAAGTGTAAATTTTATTACCTGATAACCAATAAGTGGTGTTTGAATGATAGACTGAACAACATTTGATGGGCTTTTGACCAATAACTTTTGATACTTGTCCATCTCCCAAAACGAAACGTCCTTTAATAAAGGGTTAAATCCTAATAAGTTTTTAATTTTAAAATCTTTATCACAATTTTGACATGAGGTAAGAAGCACTGACACGAGACACCCATTTGAATTTCCAATCAGCGTGAATTCTTTTAATTTCATTTTAGTTATAAATTCTTCAAAACATAATTTAAGATAAATCGGATTAAAAAATTGAGGGTCAGGGATTGAAGAGTAGCCATTCCCTGGCAAATTTACAAATAACAACTGGCAACGTCCTTTTTTGGCTTTTTTTATCAAATCTGGCATGTTTGAAAATGTAACAATTGAATCATCTAAAATGCCACATACAAAAATGATAGTTTCACCTTGATTACCTATTTTTAAGTACTCCATATACTGTCCATTATTAAGCCGAATCCAGTCATGACCTTCTTTATTCTCATGAGGGCTTTCTGGTTTTGAAATATTTATTGACACATTGTCTGATAAGTGGTTGCGATAGAATTTTTCTGTAGTTTGTACAGACTGTTTTGAAGCACAAGACATAAACAATACAGACAAGAAAAAAACAATTACGATTGTTCCAAAAAAAGTTTTGTTTTGATTTCATTTTTTTTCCTTTTTTTTATGAATTCGAAAATGTAATATTAAAATAATCTGATCAAGGGCACATCCAAACAGGTGGGAAGCACAATTCATTCATTGCATACGCCCTCTGATCAGTCATATTCTAAATTCTTTTCATATTCTTTATAAGTTCAGACGAACATCTATGAAAAAAACGTTGAAAGATTTTTCTTAAGGATTACATTCAAACATAGTTTTTTTTACATTTCGTCGTATATTTATTTATGATATTGTTGAAAAAATTATTATGGAGACAATTATGAAATTTTTTTTATATGCAAAAATGTGGTGCTGATGAAGGCCATTTGATGATATTTGATCGGCGAAAAACTGCGGATTGGGATACTAAAATTTTTCAGTTGAAAAAAACATGTAAAGGTCGTGAAATTTGGGTTTGGGGGGTGTGATATTTCTTTTAATCCTCAGGCTTAAACAACTGATCAAAGGTTATCTCCAAAGGTAATAATTTCTGGTAAGCACGATTCTCATAACCATCTTGTGATGCGTGTACAGAATCAACTCAAACATGATACCGCACCAGGACCGATAAGCTGATGAATGAATGAGATCTGTAAATGCAGACAGTTTCATCTGTTTTCGGCTATTCAACCATTTGTAGTAAAAATTGAGAAAATTATCTTTGATAAAATATTTTGCCTGTTTACTTTTATGAAACAACTGCTCCCTTTTTTCCAGAATATCACATGTCACTAACTCACGTAATGCTTTTTATATTTTACCATTGGGTTTGTTTTGAGATATTATTTTTTGACTGATTTCCATACCTGTTTTTCCGTACCGAGATGTTGCAATATAATCGACAACCTTTTTGTGAAATTGTGGTTTTTCAAACAATATTGAAAAAATCTTATCATGTTCAACATCCGAACCAGCCAGATTTTGCCAACGCGACGACGCCCATAAACTACAATAAATTCAGTTGATTCACTGGCCAGCCGGGTTTTAATTCTGCTTAACTCTTTTTCTCTGCAAATAACTTTATTCATAATACACAAAAAATATCGTAAATAATGAATTATGTCAATATTTACGACATATTTTCATAGAAAAAATATCGTAAATGTAGATTTTTTTCCAGATTTACGATGTTTTTTCAGTATAATCTCGGTTCAAAAAAAGAACGAATTCTTTATTAATACGTGCATTCATATTTAATTCTTGCGCCATTTGGATCATTGTTATTATTATCTGTTTGCCAATTTGACCAACCTCCCCCCCAAGGTGTACATTCTTCAGGCATTGTATCTTGTCCGGTATTTCTATCGTAAAACTGGATGCAAACCCTACATGTCAATGGAGGTTTCTCATTTACTTCTCCCCAAATAATACCATCCTTTATATGTAAAGGCACTGTTGGATCCGACTCTTTATCTGCTTGTCCAGCTCTTGTTGCATAGTTTGCATTAGACGAGCTTTTAGCAAAGTTTGCATTATCTGAACTCAAAGAATGATTTGAAATATCAGCCTTATCAGCATTTGTTGCTTTATCAGCATTTATTGCATGTTTAGCCTCATCAGCCTTAGCAGCATGAGTGGCTTCTATCGCAAAAGGCATATACTAACTACCTGTTGACGCGGCGTTATTTCCTTTCCATCATCCACTTTTAAGCCAATATACCGGGAGCTTGATAAAAATGCAGATGAAATTGATTTACCATTTATATCTGTCGATCCAAGTATTACATTAAATTGTCCATTGATAACCGGTGTATTGTTAAAAATTTGAGGCCCCCAGATTTTGTTACCGCCTGTTTTGGCATCATAAATATAAAACTCAAATTTTTTTGTTCCTGTTACTGGCTCTCTTAATGTGCCTTGATAATTAATAAGCGGTGGGACTGAATCTGCAAAACAAAATGTAATGTTCATCAGTAAAATACATACAGTTAATGTAATTTTTTTCATTGTTCATTCTCCTTTTATTGTTCTCAAAAACTTTTTAATACTTTATGATATAATTCACATTCGCATTTTTGGGTCTTGTTTCATTTCCACCTACAGTGGAAGTCGGTTCTGTAGAATAAGTAAAATAATCAATTGCAGTTCGACTACCTCCATCATATCTTTTTGGGTCAGGTCCACCTGCATGTTGATAGGTATGGCTATGATTTTTGAGACTATCATCCTGATAACTACCTACAATGTCACCAGTATTACCTCCTGAATGTATTCTTATTCTTAAGGTTGCATCTGGATCTCTTTGTGTATTTAAACTGGCACCTCTTAGAAAATATCCTCTTAAATCCGGTAAGTTGAATGTACTGTAATTGTTACCAACTCCCCAAAAAGATCCAATTACGTTAAATAATGCATTAAATTGTGTTCTGCCTATTGCAAGTCCATCACAAAGAAGCCAGCCTACTGGAATCTTGTTATATCTACCTGCAAAAGGCATTATACTTCCTACAGGCACAATGTTTGATGCATCTGTAGCTCTGTCTGCTATTGAAGCAATATCTGCATTTGACGCATGTGTTGCATGATTTGCATTGTCTGCATTTGACGCATGTGTAGCGTTATCAGCATTGGTTGCATGCGCAGCCTCATCCGCCTTAGCAGCATGGCTGGCATTTATCGCAAATGCCATGCTTAATAACTGCTGTCTTGGCGCTATTTCCTGTCCATCATCAATTTTTAAGCCAAGAAATCGAGAACTGGATGCAAACGCAGATACAATTGATTTGCCATTGATATCAGTTGACCCAAGAATTACATTAAAGTGTCCATTAATAACCGGCGTATTGTCAAAAATCTGAGAGCCCCATACCTTGTTACCTCCTGTTTTTGAATCATAAATGTTAAACTCAAACTTTTTTGTTCCTGTAAATGGCTCATTTAATGCTCCCTGATAGTTGATAAGCGGTGGAACTGAATCTGCAAAGCAAATTATAAAACTTATCAGTAACATACATGCAGTCAATAGAATTCTCTTCATTGTCCATTTCTCCTTTAATATTTATCCCTATTTGATGAAAGGCAACACTCTGTTGCCTCTCATCAAAAAATTACATTATAATTCTTCTTTCATTCGTTTTTTATAAGGATCAGGATTTCGATAAGCCCATCCAATCCATAACTGAATATCAGTCAAAAATTCATTCTGAATGGTATCTTCAGACAAAGGAGACTCAAGCATTGCATCCAATTGGTTGAAAAACTGGGTATTTGCACCATCTTCGATTTCATTGATAGTCAACACCCAATAATCATTGGCAACACTTCTATCTGTAAACTCCAGGCTTTTACCGGCCGGTCCCTGTCCATTTCTTAATGCTCTGATTACTGCATGTACATTGCTGCCAATAATTTCTTCCTGGATATCTGTTTCTATAAGATCGCCGATCATCCAGGTAGGAAGCACCTGTCGATAGGCAGAAAAAACATTAATTGCCTGTAAAGGCTGGATTAAGTTTGCATTGTCGTCAAAATCATCGCTTTTCCAGGAAGAATGTTTTAAATAGGCATTTCCCATTTGAGCAAGTTCTATTCTTGGGCCATTGATAATATCAAGTTTTCCAGTCATATTAACCTGTATACCCTGAACATTGCTGAAAATACCGGGGCCAGAACAATTTTGATTTGTAAAGCCAATAATTTTGGCACTGGTACCACTGGCACTGAAAAATGGATTATCACCAATGACATTTCCGCTTGCGTACCTGGGAAACAGATCTGTGCTGAACGAAATTTTTAAGGTTCGTTTTGAATTTGTCCCAGATAAACCTCTGCGCAGTACATTTCGAAACAGGGCTTGATATGCAGTACCTCCCTGATAAAGAATACCTGTTTTTCTATCCAGATAGCGATAATCAGATTCATTGTCTATTTCAATGGTATCACTTCCATAATTGACAAGAGAGGGCACGAAAACATCATATTTTAAGGATAACAGTCCGCGTTCAGGACATTCAATCCCCGGGCGGGTGAACAAAAAGTCTGATTCCGCTTTTGATCGCATATTACTTAATAATTTATCAAGATCATCACTTCGTCTGGCAGTATAGAGCTGATTATATAGTGAACGAATCATTGGATTGGGTTGTCCATTGGTATCTGGTTTTAAATTGGCATAATATTCCAACCCACGTAAAGCGATAAAAGACCATACCTGTGCCCTATAAAAAGCCTTGTCAGCAATTAATGTAGAATTGGTCAGGACATCGCGAACATCATCTTCGGCCCATCCAATGGCTAGATTATCAAAGTTTTTCTTGTTCAGTTCTGAGACTCTTGATAAATCAACAATCAATGTTTCGGCCTGATTCAACAAATTAATAATGGTTTGCATTTCACGATCAACATCTCGCATGGCCATGTAAATGTTTAATTTCATTCGCGCTTGTTTTAATACAAGAATTTGAACTTCCTGTTCAGTTTTTAATAACTCCTGTCTTCCCTGAGCCATAACAATTTTTGCGCGTTCCAATGCTTGAATTTCAATAATGGAGGCATCAATATTTGAAATCCCTTTTGACAGCTCGCCCTGAATAAGACTAATCTTGGCCGCAGCTTCAGACCCCATAATGCCATTGACAACTGAAGCGCCAATAGATCCAATAGCTAAGGCAGCAGTTAATGAACGTTTTCGAAAACCAAATTTCTTTTTAACCCAATTTTTACCATCTTTTACTTTATCTTTTATCTTGTCTTTTATATTGTTTACAGGGTTTTTAACAAAATCCCAGGCATTGCCAAAAGAA
>PEAL01000023.1 GCA_002753725.1 Deltaproteobacteria bacterium | reverse complement strand
GGGCGACAATTTCCCCGGGAACAAATGAAGATTCCTTTTTAAAAATAGTTACGTTTTCAAGTTCTCTTTCAGATGTTGACGTTTATCCTGATGGTACGTTAGCTTACACCATTTTACCCAATCAATGCGGCGTTTTTCAAGTTACAGTCACTCTTCAATATCAATCCCCTTGTAATGGAATAAACGACTTTGGATTAACAACAAAGTCGTTTTATATTACCCATAATTGTGATGTAGACTTTGTTTCTTTATCCATAGACAGGATTGGTTCAGGAAAGATTTTTCTTGGAGATTCAGAATTAACTTCAGTTCCATGGTCAGGTCAGTTTGAAAAAAATCATGAGATTACGCTTGCTGTAGAAGACTCAGCAACTGGAAAATTTATGAACTGGATTGATTCTCAAACAGGGGATATTTTAAGCGCTGAAAATCCTTATATATTTACAATTAACCAACACATGAATATCAAAGCTGACTTTGAGACTTATACCACCACTGTCTGTTTTGAATTTGACTTGCACAAAGGATTTAATCCGGTTTCTCTACCCGTATCTCCCCAGATTTCAACTGTATCTGATCTTTTTGGTTCTTCCAGTGCAACAGCCTATATTTTTACGGGTACCAACTATGTACCCAAAGAGAATATGTTAACTCAGTCTGGGTATTGGTTGGAAATACACGAAGATAAAAAACTGACCATATGTGGTCCGCCATTACATGATATCCAGTTAAATCTTTCGCCGGGCTTTCATTTTATCGGAGGAGTCAGTACCAAACAAATACCTTATACCATTCCATCTGGAAATATTGAAAGTATCTATATATTAAAAGATGGTGCTTACAAGGAGGTGAGTGAAATGCTGCCAGGAATTGCGCATTGGGTGAAAATTAAATCCCAAAGTCTGTTCATTCTTAATGATCAATAAATTTTTTAAATATGAAAATTTTAATAATAAATTTTCGTATAATAATAAACAGAAACAAAAGTTTGTATCTTGATTCATTTAATGATACAAAAATTAACTTATTTTTTCATGAAAGGAGAATGATTATGAAACAAATGATCAGATGGCTATGCTTGATAATGATGTTTATCTTGATGCCTCTGCACTACGCACTTGCAGCCAACTATTACGATTACAAAATCGTTGATGGTAATACCGCCATAAATAGCGGAGGTACGTTGAGCCAGTATCTGAAATTTTCACTGTTGATTGATGGCACTGATACTATCAGAGCGCTGGTTCAAAGATATCCCGACAGCAACCAGAAATTTGACTCCGGCGATATCTTTTTATTATTTGATTCATCAGTTAACTCACCCAGCACTCGTATTGATAAAAAAAGTACGGATAATCAATATGAAATTATGTTGGATTCAGGGATAAAAAAACTTTCTGATATGAATCCTGAATGGGTTGACGATAAAATGAAAGTTTTTATCAGATTCGACGCTGATGATAATAATTATACATTTGCAGGGCCAATCATAATCCAGAGAACACCGTTGGATGATTATGGGCATCTTACCGTCCATTTGACGCCTTCAGAGATTCTGAATGATGCTCAGTGGTGTCTTAGTGATAATTGTTACCCTAGTGGTCAAAAAGTTGAATTAACTCCTGGTAGTTATAACATCAGTTTTACTACTGTCGATGGTTGGACCGCACCTTGTGAACTTAGAAACGTGTTAATTGAACGGGATGATGGTGTTGGTAAAATTTTGACCTTTTCATATTCATCTAAAATTTGTGCAGCTAAAGTCGAGTTGATTCCAAGCTTTGCACGATGGAGAATATGGCGTACAGACAAGCAGGAATGGTCGAAATGGAATAACAGCAAGGAACTATTCCCTGGTCTTGTACCTGGAGACACTCAGATTGAATTTGAAGCTATCCCCAACTGGGATTTTCCATTTGCAAATAAGACAAAAAGTTTTTCTGTGACCTGTGATAAAATTGATTATTTGTTTGCAAGCTATTGCCCGCAATATCCTGATCCGCCTGTTTATCTAACGGCAACAAAGGGATATACAGACAAAATCGTTATTTCATGGATAAGAGATAATAATTTTTCAGATTGTAACATTGTTTATGATGTTTACAGAAATACGATCAATGACGCAAACACCGCCGTTCGCATTGTTCAAAACGTTGATGGCGATGTTTATAGCGACTACGATCTCATTTATGACCAAAATTATTGGTATTGGGTAAAAGCAAAAAGCGTTTCAGGTTTTACAGGTGACTTTAGCGAACCCGTTCAAGGAAATAAAAAGATTAAGTCCGCCTATGATGTTACGGTTACAAATCCAAATTCTTGTGAAAACTTTGTTACTTGGAACCATGATGAAGATCCATCACACGTTAAATTCGAACTATGGCGGCATGGCGTTTTTGAATTAAAAACCGCACGATGCATTGCATCTAATTTAGTGGGTACTTCGTTTGTCGATAAAGATCTTTTTACCGGAAAACAATATGTGTATTGGGTTGTTGCCCAAAATAGCGTATCCTGGAGTGATAGTGATAATAGCTGGACACAAGGTGTTGCAAAACTTCCTGCGCCTGATGATATTATTTATTCTTATTGCGGTCTTCCTCCGGAAGGCCCCTGGGATAAACCATGGATTGAAATAAAAGCGCCTTTATTATGTGATGCAACAGGTTGGGTAGTAAAGCCTGTGATTACAGCAAGAAAAGAATTGAGAACTATAAACTCTTTACCTGATTTCTGTGGACGGGATGTATGCGAAAATGGCAATTGTCATTTCGTTGATTGCAGTGCGCCATATGGACAGGAACAAGAGTATACAGTTGCGTTAGAAAATGACTTTGCTACTGGACCAGCTGTTTCAATTGTAGGCAAAGCGTGTACTCCAGATGCGACAATTACAAAAGTCAGCAAAGGCGAATTGATCGAAACGATCCGAATTGAATGGACATTTAATTTCAACACAACGGGTATTGTATTTGATATTATGATGTCAGAAACAAAAACGCCTTCTGCTTCTGATTGGACTTATGTCGATTCAACAACAGTTAATTTCTATGAACACTCAACGTTAAGCGGAGGATATTATTGTGTGAAAGTCAGAGGAGAAGGTTCTTGTCCTTCTGTTTTAACCGATAATGAGTATGGTTATCCACAACAATGTAAATTTTCTATAACGCCTGAAGTTGGGTTTACTTCTTTGAATGCTGCGACAGGATCTTTTGTTATTAATTCTCAGGATAATTCAAAATGTCGTTGGGATGTCAGAAAAGATAACACGATTCCCTGGATTACAAGTGTTAATCCTGAAAGTGGAACAGGGCTGCAAACGATCTCTTATTCGGTGTCAGATATTGACTCTCCTCAATCAGGTGAAATTTTTGTTTTGGATAGAAATTCCCAGACTGTAGGAACATTTACCATTCAGCGCACGTCAAAAAATAAATTGCAAATCAACAATGTGGGTGAGGGACAGGTTTCAGTCAATGGAACAACTCACACGTTACCTTATGAAGGGGAATTCTCAACGGATGCTCAGGTTGATCTAATAGCTATACCTGCTCAGGATTGGATTTTTGATAAATGGGTTCGGAATGATGGCATTACAATCGCCAATAACACGCTGAGTTTTACCATTGATAAGATTACTTCCTTCGAATGTCATTTTAAACAACAACAGGTAAATCTGAATATTTCCGGATCAGGTAATGTCCGAATAAACGGAACTGAGACTCAAACACTTCCATATTCCGGGCAAAGAAATAAAGGGGAAAGCATTTCACTGACCTTTTTATCCACATGTCCCTCCGGAACTGTCTGGAATGTAAATGGGGTTAAAACAATTCAATCTTCCATAAATGTGGTGATGAATGCAGACAAAGCTGTTTCAGTGTCTTGCCTGCCAACCTGGGGAGGAACTTTCACGCTGAATAAAGGTGATAGCTCAAGCGAACAAATTAAGCTGGGTATTGCAAATCAAGCGTCTAATATTCCTGCGTCACAAACTGCCAGGCTTTTCTTTTTAGAGGAAGATTATACGGTGGATGCTTATTCAGAAGATATCCGACTGCAACCTGTTTCTGATGAAATTGTATGGTATTTGGCTGTTGATACAGCGAACGAAGAAGTTTCTCTGGAATGGGATTTTGCTGATGATTGTCTGGATCCAAATGTGAGTTGTCAGGAGTTTTACTACCAATTGAGAGCAGGCAGCAGCAGTTTAGGGCCAGTGGTAATTTCAGACCTTAAAACAGATTCTGAACCTCTGATAATTAAGGCTTCAGATGAAATTAAATATTTTACCTTTCATCGAAGTAAAGTTAAATTCCCCACCATTATTTCAGCAGTTAGAGGAAATTCTTATCCTTACGTCAAAATTACGTTTGGACCAGAAGCGATCTTGAAAGAATTTCCACCTGATCCGCCTCAACAAGATTGTTCAATCCGAATTCTGGAAAACAATATTGAATCAATATTACCAGAAGGAGAGGAAGAATATATTGTTCCTTTGGCTGTAAATCTAAAAATTACGGTAGCTGATGAAAATTTGCCGGTTAGTGTTTCTGTTCTCTGGGACTATAATAGCTTTGATAATCGCTATCCCTATTATTGCATTACTCAAGTGAGAGAATCAGATGAATGTATTGCAGTTGAAAATTTACGTGAGCAAAAAGAATTTATCGTTTCAGGTTCTACGAATGCGGATCAATTCTTTAACCTCTATATTTCTAAATATGATTCTTCTTTACCCGTTTGTAGCCCGGAAATTGAAAATAACTGTCCGCTTTTTACAAAAGGATCGGATATTACCATTGAAAACAATGCAGGTCCTCAGGTTATTCAAAATTGGGCCACAGATATTGATCCGGGTGGGGAAAATGAACAAGACCAAAATCTTGAATTTATCATAGAATACGATAACTCTTTGGTTCTGACCGAAGCTCCTCAAATATCACCAGATGGCACCTTAACCTTTGAACCTGTGACAGGAGAATCAGGTACAAGCAACGTGACAGTCACCTTAAAAGATGATGGCGGACTTCCTGGATGCGATACCAGTATGCAACAACATTTTTCAATTACAGTCATTCAACCCTGTTCAACCTTTGTGTCACTTCAAATTCCAGATAGTTATGATACTGATCTAAGCACAGAAACCATTGATTTGAATAAAAATCAGGAATTTGAAATTAAGGTTATTTTTCAATCAGACCAGTTAAAAGAAATTCTGGCTTTTGGCCTTAAATTTATCTTTGATTCGCCTTTAATTGAAATTCTTGAAATTATACCCGGAGATATTTTTGGACAAAACCAGACCATCGTCGCAGAAAACCTTATTGATCCTTCAGGCTCTGCTGGTTTTGCATTGGCTTCAATGAGTTCTGTTAATGTCGATAGTGGTGTTTTCTGTACGCTCAGATGCAAAACGCGATCCTCATCTGGAAAAGCATGTATCACTTTAGATAGTGTTGATCTGTCTGATGCTGCTGCAACTCCGATAGCTCATTGTGTTAAGAATCAATGTGTTGAAATTGCCTATCCGAAACTTTATACTGATCTTTCAACCTATTCTGTCGGTACAGGAACAGCATTTTCAAGCAGTCATGCTATTACGCTCATTGATGGATGCGTGGGAGCTGAGATGAAGATACTGTATAATCCCACATATCTTGAACCAACTCTTGTTGAAGATGGGCCATTTTTTGGTGAAAATGGTGAGTTGATTTCTGTTAAAAAAGAAATTGTCGTTGATATTGATGGTAAGCCAACCGGTGAAATCCTATGGGCAGCCGCTTATATGGGTGATACACCTCCACAAGGTGGTGGTGTTTTGGTCAATATTGATTGGAAAGTTTCAGAAAGCATTACCAGTTCTGAACCTGTCTCAACGACCATAGCTGTCGCTAATGCTGCATTCGCAGATAAGGACGGTAACAGCATACCTGTCAAGATACAGAAAGCAGCGGAAGTGTTAATTGAACCCTGCAGGAAAACAGACCTGAATTGTGACGGATTAGTAAACATATTCGATATCGTCTTGGCCATTTCATGCTACAATATGGATACCAGTTGTGACTGTTGGTTGAATATTATTGATCCAAAAACGATTCCTTGTGTGAAGGCTGATATGAATGGAGATGGCAAAGTGAACATCTTTGATATCGTTATATTAATAGGGGATTATGGATGGAAAAAAGATGATGATCCAGGTAAAGAAGTCGGGTCTTCTTTTACACGAAAACAAACGCTTCAAGTTTCATTACCGGAGGTTGCTATTGGCGAAACAGTTTACATTGATATGACAGTTGAGGACGTTATTAATTTGATTGCGTATGAGATTATTCTTATATATAATAATCAGGCTTTTGAATATGTAGACGTTTCTCAAGGCACAAATAACATGCTTGTAAACACTGGTCGTCAAATAGCATCAATTAAGCCGATAGTTGATCAAGAAAATGGAAAAATTGTTTTTGCAATGGCTTCTATTGGTGATCTCCCAGGCGCTTATGGCAATGGAAAAATTGCCACTTTTGCGTTTCGAAGGATAGCAGCCGGTCCTTATAATTTTTTCCTTTCTAATCTTGAACTCCTGCAACCAAATGCTGTGCCTAATACGATTAAAGTTTTAGGGCCTTTTACGATATTGGCTAATCCTGATGATGAAATAAGTAACGTTTTTGTATATCGCGAAAATGGCGCTATGAACATTTCTTTTGAAAATGCGATAGACAATGAAGATGATGCCACGTTCCATATCTCAAGAAGGGATAATACAGAAGACAGCCAATTTGAGAAGATTACCGATACTCCGCTGAATCCAAATCAAGATGAAAAAATCTCATTCGTTGATAGTAATGTAGAAGCAAGTAAAACATACTTTTATCGGATTGAAAAATTCAAGGATGGCGAGGTCGATTTTATATCTAAAGTCTATGAAGAAGGAGACCCACCTCCACCTGATGATGAAGAGAAAATAGCAGGCGATTTAACAGGGGATGGGAAAGTTGATTTGGCTGATGTCATCTATCTATTACAGATTCTTGCCGGTTTTCATAATGAATCAATGAATCAATAATATTTGCTGATTTAATCATAACATAACCTTTTAACCAGATTCAGTTTTCGGTACTTTTTCTTGTACCTGAAAACTGAATCTGTTCTATTTTTATAGATTGAAAAAGTATGCAGAAATTTTTTGCCATCATATATTTTTATGTTTTCTTGTTAATCGCATTCATGATTTCTGCTCAAGCTGATACAACATTATCTATTTCTGGCCCCACTCATGTAGAAATTGGGGAAACGTTTATTACAACAATTGACATTAGTGATGCTCAAGATTTATTGGGATTTGACATTCGATTCAAGTTTGATCCTGCAAACATTATTTGTGCGAATGACAATATCCCCGGTGATTTTAATTTTGATTTTGAAGCGGCTGATATTACTGACTGCAACAATGGCTCTATTCAATATGCTCAGGTCTCTTATTCTCCTAAAAATGGTAACGGTTGTTTATTTTCAATATCATGGAATGCATTAGCAGAAGGTGTTGCAACGATTCGTTTTTATCGTGGTGAATTAAGTGACTCTTCTGCAAATTCAATTATCTTTTTGCCACCTTATCCATTTAAAATTATTGCAGGCAACCCGTTTATTCCTCCAACCATTTCACTAATTGCCCCTGAACAAGTTAAAGTAAATGATGTATTTACCACTTTTGTGATGATCAGTGGTGCCAAAGATTGCAGTGGCATTCAATTTTCATTTAATGTAATACCCAAAGACATTATTTGCGCAAAAAAAAATATAAGTGGTAGATTTATTTCTGGCATTGAAGTAGATAATGTTGTGGACTGTGAAAATGGTTATATTCAATATGCAGAAGCAAGTTTTACACCCAAAAATGGTGATGGAACTTTATTTACCACAGACTGGATCGCTCAAAAAGAAGGTACAGTCTCAATTGAACTTGCTGATGGCGTGTTAAGCGACTCAAATGGAGAAGCAATCACATATGTATATTCACCAGATAATAATCAAATTACGGTTGAGAAATCTACACAATTTGATGTAAATGCTGATGGCAGTATAGATCTCAAGGATTTAATTGAATTATTACATATTGTTACAGGTATAGAATAAAGAACTTTTTTTAAGAAATAAGAATATATAATTTATGAGATACTTATAACTGACACATTCCCAAAAATTCAGACATTTTTAATTAATTGTTCATCCTTATTGTCTGAACTATGTGCGTCTGATGTATATGATGAACTATGATAAAGAAAGATTATTTATTAATTATTAAATAACAAACTATTTAGGAATCATAGTCCATCATATACATCAGACGCATCACTGTTCAGACAATAAGGCCGAGCAATGAATTAAAAAAATATATTTTTAAATTTTTATATGAATACTCGAAAGGAGATTTCAATGAAAAAACAACTTTTTTTACTATTTTTATTATGTCTTATTGTTTCAATGTTCACTGTTTCAGCATATGCTGAAACAACCATTACGATATCTGGTCCGAGCAGTATCGCTGTTGGGGAAACAGGAGATGTCAGCTTTATTGTAAATGATATTCAAAATGGCTCAGCATTCGATTTTATCTTTTATTTTGAACCTGTTAATGTTATTTGTGCAGCGAAAAATACAGATGGTGGCTTTATTTCTGCTATTGAAGCTTCAAATATTACAGACTGCACGAATGGAAAGATACAATATGCAAATGCAACTTTTTCAGGTAAAAATGGAACAGGCACTTTATTTACAACAACTTTTGAAGGGTTAACTGATGGTATTGCAACAATACGTTATCACGAAGGTGTGTTTAGTGATCCATCAACAAATTCTTTACCATTCACCCCACCATCTGATTTCCAAATCATCGTCGGAAATCCCCCCCCGGAAGTTTATTTTGATCAGTCTCCACAACTGGTTTTAGAAGATGCAAACATCGTATCTATAAAGGCAATTATCAGCAAAATTTATGACCGCGATGTTTCCATCCAGCTCACAAGATCAGGCTCTGCAACTCCTGGCGCTGACTATACAGTATTTACAAATACCATATCTATTCCACAGGGGCTTACTGCTCATACTCAGCAAGTTTGTTCTATCACTAATGATGTTGCTGTTGAACTTTCTGAAAATATTATTTTTTCAATCAGCAGCGCTACCAATGCAACGATCGGGCAACCTTCAACGTATACTGTAATTATTGATGATAATGATCTTCCAACTGTCAGTTGGACTTTAGAATCTCAAACCATAAAGGAAGATGCTGGAAGTGCATTGATTACTGCAACCCTTAATACTGTCCATCCATATGCTGATGTCAGTTTCAATTATACGGTTACCGGTTCTGCAACTTCTGGAGAAGATTATGTCTTGTCCAATGGCATATTGACCATCCCATCTGGGGCCTTAACCATCACAAAAACAATTGATATTTTAGATAATACCACAGTTGAACCTGCTGAAAATATAATAATTACTTTGGGAAATCCTCAAAATGCCACTTGCGGCACAATCACACAAACCACAGTTAATATCATTGATGACGATATACCGGTGATCACTTTCAACAATGCATCCCAATCTGTTTCTGAATCTGATGGCAGCATTTCAATTCCAGTTGAAATAGATAAAACCAGTTACACCAATGTCACCCTTTCATATATTATATCTGGAACAGCAACTCCAAATATTGATTATCAATTATCTGCAAGCGCTGTGACAATTGATGCAGGGAATACCCAGTCTAACGTATCCATTGATATTATTAATGATACGATTACATGTGAATCTTCGGAAACGATTACGATAATATTTAACCAGATATCCAATGCTTCATTTGGTAATATTACCATAACAACACTCACCATAAAACCGAATGATCCGGAAATTCAATGGACATCGAATAATCAGGAAATTATAGAAGGCGGAACTTCTGTTTTATCTGTCGAAAGTTGTGTGAGTATTGATGAAGCCATTAATATCACTTATTCAACTGGCGGCAATGCCTCAGAATCAGATTATACTGCAAGCCATTCAATTATTACAATTCCTGCAAACCAGCAATCCGCATCCCTTACCATTAATGTGTTAGATGATACAATCACCTGTGAAAATGATGAAACATTAACCTTGACACTTGAAAAACCAGATAATGCCTTTGAAGGTACAAAACCTGGCCTTACCATTACCATCCCCAAAAATGATCCTGATGTGAAATGGGTCACAACTTCCCAATCAGCAAATGAAGGTGATTTTAAACTAATTGAAGCACAGTTATGTATGGCAATGGATCAAAACATTGATATTAGCTATAGTTTAGGAGGAACTGCTGATGAATCATTAGATTACACTACCGGAACATTAAGTATTCCCGCTAACCTGACAAGCGCTAACCTGAGCGTAAGCATTATAAATGATGAAACAACCTGTGAAAATGATGAAACCATTACCCTTTCATTGAATGATTCCGAAAATGTTTATGCCGGTTCCAATAAAATTTATACATTGACCATATTGCAAAATGATCCTGAAATATATTTTTCAGGCATTTCACAGGAAGCATTGGAAGGAGATACTGTAACATTAAACATTTCTTCATGTGTCAGCATTGAAGATTCTATTTCAATTCCATTCGTGATCACGGGTTCTGCAGAAAATTCTGATTATTCCTTAATGAATCAAACGATTATTATTTCTGAAAATCTAACATCAACAACACTTCCCATAAAAATTATTGATGATACAATCACTTGTGAACCAGATGAGCGTCTCATCGTTACGCTGGGTAAACCCAATAATGCATATACAGGAGCCCAATTAACGCATGAAATCACAATTGCTAAAAATGACCCCACTGTTAAATGGACAGCAACCAGTCAGCAAGCCAGTGAAGGCGACAATCTGTCAATTCAAGCAGAAATGTGTATGCCAATGCCTCAGCAAACGGATATTAATTGTACTGCCAGTGGCGTAACAGCTTCAACATCGGATTATTCCATTGGAAGTTTAAGTATCCCTGCGAATATGACGCAAGCCAATTTAGATGTAAGTATTATCGATGATGACACGACTTGCGAACCTGACGAGACATTTGTTGTCACAATCAATGATTCTTCAACTGTTTATGCTGGTATACCCAAAAATTTTACCATAACGATTGCGGAAAATGATCCGGTTATTCAATGGTGGTCTTCATCTGAACAAGAAATATTAGAAAATGAAAGGATCATAACCTTAACTGCAACGACCTGCGTTGTAAATACTGTTGATTCTGAAATACCATACACTGTCAGTGGAACTGCTGATTCAAACGATCATTCATTAACCAATGGAACATTTACGCTTGAAGCCAATTCTTCAACGGCATTGCTAACCTTTACAATATATGATGATGAAGTTGTTGAACCTGATGAAAAGATATCCGTTCAATTGGGGAAAGTTGGCAATATAAAAACAGCTTCTCCTGATATTTATAACCTTCTTTTAAAAGATAATGATTTACCCGCCCTCTCTTGGGAAACGCTTTCTCAGTCTGTTTCAGAAGACTCGGGGACAATTTCTTTAACAGTTACAATGGACAAAGAAAGTTATACCACTGTTTATGTTAACTTTGTGCTGAGTGGCGATGTAGAATCAACTGATCATGATTTACACGATGGCAGTCTTACAATTCTGGCAGGTCAAACATCTGCAACAACTCAGGTAACCATTAACAATGATACAGAAGATGAACTCAATGAAGTATTAAAAATTACGTTGAGCAATCCTGTAAATGCATTGTTAGGCGATAAAGAATATACATTAACCATTGTTGATAATGATACACCGCTTGTCCAATTTGATTTGGAAGGATACACCGTTAATGAAAATGTGGGCACTGTTGCTGTAAATATTTCAATGCTTGATATCAGCTATCAAGACATTATCATACCATACACCATCAGTGGGTCTGCTCAATCGACTGATTATACATTGACGAATGGTTCTGCTACAATTGATTCAGGCTATACGACAACATCGTTAAGTGTTCCCATTAATGACGATCATATTGATGAATCTCTGGAATCAATCATTATTACTTTAAATAAACCAGACAATGCAAATATTGGATCAAAGAATGAATATACGTTAATCATTGAAGATAACGATGTTCCTGAAATAAGCTGGGAAAAAGCTGAATATATCGTAGATGAAAACGCAAATACGGTAACTTTAACAGTCACATTAGATATTCCTTCGTATACTGACGTGAGCGTTGATTATCAAATCAATGAAATTTCGGCGCATTTCGCTGAAGACTATACATTAAACAATGGAACCATTGTCATTCATTCCGGTCAGCAATCAGCATCCATAACTGTTTTGATTGCAAATAATGAGGATGTTGAACCCAATGAAAGTATACAAATCTCTTTGGTCAATCCTCAAAATGGAGAAATTGGTGAAACACCTCAAACAACTGTCATTATCAGAGATGATGATATGACTCAGGTGGAATGGACAAAAGCCACTGAGTCTTTTGATGAAGATCAGGGAACAATTGTATTGGAAGTCTCTTTAAATAAAGTCAGTTATACTGATGTCACCGTTCCATATGCGCTGACACTCAGCGGAACAGCTACAGCAGAAGATCATAGCATTACTTCCGGTGTTTTTGTTATCCCAGCAGAGTCAATGAATCTTACAAAATCATTTACCATCATTGAGGATGGCATTGATGAACCTGATGAAACCATTGTGCTTGAACTTCAAACACCAACAAATGCCAAACTAGGTATTAATCGTATTAAAACCATCACTATTATAGATAATGATGTACCTGTCATTAGTTGGTCTAAAACATCAGACGATGAGAATGAAAATATAGGATCGGTAACTATTACTGCTCAACTATCAATTCCATCTTATACGGATGTAGTCTGTCCTTATACAGTCAGTGGTTCAGCAGATAGTAATGATCATCAATTAACAAATGGAAGCATCGTTATTTCAGCAGGATTAACATCGAAAACATTGATAATCGTTATCAGTGATGATGACGTTGATGAACCCAATGAAAACGTTGTGGTAACATTAGGGAATCCAGACAATGCACAATTAGAACCATCGAAAAATAGCTATTCGTTAACAATCCTGGATAATGATACGCCACTTGTTAACTGGTCCAAATCTACGCTCACTAAAAATGAAAATGCTGGAACAATAACACTTACGGCAACTCTTACGATTCCATCTTATACAGACGTTATTGTCAATTATTCTCTCTCAGGTGATGCAGAAAGGCAGGTTGACTATCAGCTATCTTCTGACAATTTTACAATTTCAAAAGGAAACCTGAGTCATACGTTTAGCATTACAATAGTAGAAGATAAGATTGTGGAACCTCATGAAGACATTCTCCTCACTTTTACTCAAATCACCAATGCCATGGCAGGAGAAACGACTGCCTGCACCATTAACATCCAGGATAATGACAGCCCGATGGTAACATGGGAAAAAGCGTCTCAATCTGTCCTGGAAACTGCTGGAAATATTACGATAATGGCGGTTATGGATAAAAAAAGCTATACGGATGTTTATGTTGATTATACAGTGGGTGGGTCTTCAACGTTTGGTTCTGATCATAATTTAATGAGTGGGACGATTAAAATTTCAGAAAATATCACTTCAACAAGCCTTAACGTTGATATTGAAGAAACGAAAACCCTTTGTGAACCAAAAGAAAGTCTGATTCTGACATTGAGTAATCCAAAACATGCAAACATTGGTTTGACAAATGTTTATACGCTTTGGATCATTGATATCTGCCCTGATTTTAATATGGGACAATCATATACAGTGCTGGAAGATTCTGGATCTGTTTCTGTGAGCGCATGGACAAAAGAAATTACTTCAGCAACCTTTCCTCAAATTCCCATGCAGTTTAATGTGAGCAATGATGATAACAGTCTGTTTCAGCAACAGCCAGAAATATCTCCGGAAGGTACGTTGACGTTTGAAAGCGCAAAGAATGCTTTTGGTATGGCTAATGTTTCAGTAAGCTTAATGAGTGATGATCATATCAGTATCACCAAAACGTTCCAAATCAATGTAATTTCGGTTAATGATGCACCTGATTTTACGATGAACGATCTGTATGATGTTAATGAAGACTCAGGGGCAATTTCTGAAGTAAACTGGATGAAAAATATTTCATGTGGTCCCTTAAATGAATCTGATCAGACATTTCAAATCATAGTAAACAATAACAAATCTTCTTTGTTTGCAAATGAACCGCAAATTGACACCAACGGGACTTTATCTTTTACCCCTGCACCCAATCAAAATGGGTTTGCACTGGTGACAGTCCAATTACAAGATAGTGGAAACACACTAAATGGAGGTGTTCAAAGCACTTCAAAACAATTTACCCTTACCGTTAACCCAATAAATGATGCACCCGTTAATACAGCAGCACCAAGAATCAGTGGTATACTTCAAAAAGGTCAGGCAATGTCATCCACTAAGGGTGAATGGAATGATAACCTGGATATATCTCCTGGCACAATAAGCTATCAATATCAATGGGAACAGGCATCAGATAGTGATGGAAACGACCTGGAAACAATATCAGGTGCAAATGGTGCTGGACTGACATTATCAGAAAACCAGGTGCGTAAATGGATCAGACTGACAGTAACTGCTCAAGACGATGGTGAAGGCACACCATCAAACAAAACCACAGTGGTTTCATCAAAATTTTCAGGACCTGTTCTTGATGTGCCTTTTATCAGCTTTGTCAAACAAGAAAGCCCTGCTGTTTATGAACAAGAAGATACATTCATTATTCCTATCCGCCTGGGAAGAGAAAATAGTGTTAAGATTGTGCTGCCTTTAAGTCTTTCAGGCGCAGCAACTAATAATTCGGACTATACGCTGCCAGAAAGTATTGAAATTCCTATTGGGTCAACATCAGCTGATTTAACATTAACAGTATTGGATGATACACAAGAAGAAGATCTGGAAGATATCATCATAACGCTTGGAACTCCCACAAATGCTCAATGGGGGAGTATCACGCAGCATACATTTACAATTAAAGCCAATGATCTGAGACCAGAGATTACAGATTTGTCTGAAACCTCCGGCTATATTTCAGGTGGCGCTAGTGTTGGCATAAATGGTGATAACTTTGTTCGGGGTGCTACTGTTACCTTTGGGAAAATTCCAGCATTGAAAACTGTCTTTGTCTCTAAGAATTTAATGAACTGTGTTGTTCCGGCAAGTAATACAGCAGGGACTGTTGATGTTTCAGTGACCAATCCCGGTGGAAATTCTGATACAACAACATTTACCTATCTGGATACACGAAACATATCTGGTCAGGTGCTTTCTGCCTCTGGATCAACTCCCATTACAAATTGTCAGATCGTAATTAAACTGCTAAACAAAACCTGGTATGAAATGACAGATAACCTGGGCAATTATACAGTAAGTGATCTGCCACTATCTGATCGTTTTATTGTCAGTGCATGGCCAGACTTTGATAGCGAAACTTGTTATCAATCACAATATTATAATAACAAAGATAAAGATAATGCAGATAAGGTTTCCACAAAAGATGAAAATGCAACTGTCAACTTTTCCATAGAAGCCTGCAATAATGGCAGTATTAAAGGAAGTGTCCATGATTTATCAGATACACCTTTGACAGATGATATCATATGGGTTCAAGCCTATTCGGACAGCCTTGGCGAAGGTAAACCCCAACGTGTCAATTCTAATGGGACATATGAAATTAAGGGATTAAAACCTGCCAATGATTATGAAGTTTGTGCAACCCTGTCTGAAACGGCTGAAACTAAGTATTGTTATACATTACCTTCAAACCTGTCAGTTGGGGTTGTTCCGGAAAGTTGCAGCAATATCGGTTCCGAAAATGCCAGATTAGTGAACGTACAAAATACAGTTGTTTCGAATATTGATATTATTATTGACTCACAATGCAGTGGTGGAACCATTGAAGGTCTGGTCCGAAAATGTAATGGCAAGCCCGCTGCAAATATTTATGTATTTGCGAAATCTGCGGCATTGAATATTATTCAAGGCACTTTTACAGATATATTTGGTCGATATACCATCAATGGCTTGATTCCTGTTTCATCTGCTCAAAAAGAGGAAAAAGGATATGTGATTGGAATTGCTTCCAATGGCTATCCCACAAAATATTATGGTGGTACTGATGAACAAAACGCAACTCGTGTTGCTACCGGCAGTACGGATATTGATTTAAGTCTGGGGTGCTATTATTTTTCAGGAACAATCACGGATGCATCTGACCGGCTTGTTTATGGTGCCATTGTGCTTGCCTGGTCAAGATCAGAAAAAGAAAAAGTCTATTATGCCACATCCAATGCCAATGGCGACTATACAATAACAAACCTGAAACCTCTAAAGGATTATGTTGTTCAAGTCGTTCCTCTGAACTATGCCAGCCAGTTCTACAATGACAAAACTGACGAAACACTGGCAGATCTTGTGGATATTTCCATAGAAAATAAAACCAATATTGATTTTAGAATCGGTTGTGGTGCAAAACTTTGTGGCAGGATATATCTTGAAAATAAAAATACACCTGCATCTCAAGGCATTTCTGTCAATATTTCTTCGAAACTCAGCAATACAAGCCTTGATGTCTTGACTGATTCTGATGGATTTTACGAAATCTGCAATTTAGATGAGACTGTGACGGATTATGTCATCTCTGTAATTCTTGAAAATCATCCACCATCCTTTTATCATTCTCAGGGAACAGTTTATTCACCAGAAAATGCGGAGGAAATATCAACATCAGGGGATTGCGATAAAGATATTGTGATCACAAAAGGTTTCAGCATTAAGGGAAAAATACAAAATAACAATGTATTGGTTTCCAGAATTCAGGTTGAAGCTTTTGCGATACAAGGTTTTGGATATGGCAAGGATGTAAGCAGAAGAATGGCCGACACATCCTTTAACTACGAAATCAAAGGTCTTGCTCCCGGTACTTATGAAGTCAGCATTGATCCGCAAACAAATTATCTTTCTGAGAGTAAAACAATTGAAATTGTTGACCAGGACGTTGTTTTAGACTTTGAACTCCAACGTCCCTCTCGTATGATCAAAGGAACCGTATTTAATCTGGGAGCAGGAAAAACGGTATGGATCAGCGCATGGTCACCAAGTGTTGATGGTAAAGTCATCACTGTAACCGGCCCGGGCGATATTGACTATACATTGACTGGATTACAACCAGCATCAGATTATCGGGTAAAATTAATATCTCCTCACTATCCGGATCAATATTATAATCAAAAGGCCCAATGGGGTGATGCCGATAAAATTGACATTACAACCTATGATGCTTTTGAGATTGATTTTACAATTGAAGTTCACCCCACAATTTCGGGGACTGTGATATTTAACAATGGAGAAACAGGTGACACTGCATGGGTTGTGGCTTTTTCACCTTCAAAAGGTACAGAAATGGCTATGGTGGATTTAAACAACCCGACATATGAAATACAGGTGATGAAAGCTGATGATTATGAAGTATCGGTATGGTCCGATAAATACATTGCCAGTCCGGGAAAACAATTTGTGGATACAACATCCGGTAACGTTCAAAATATAAACTTTTCATTAGATACAGGTCGCTATATTTCTGGAACCGTTTTAAATGAAGATGGACAGCCGGTTTCAGGAATTACAGTTGAAGCCTCTTCACTGTCAACAGGCAGCAAATTCGGAACCACAAATGCCAGTGGAGAATATCAAATTAATGGCCTTGAAAGTGTTGATGACTATATTGTATCTGTATTTGTCAACGAAAAATCGCCTGCTTTCTTTTACAGCACAAATGGCAGTGTCAGGGATCTGGCATGGGCTACTGAAATTTCCACTGAAAACGGAAGTGTTCAGAATATTGATATTGATCTGATCGATGGCGAACGTATTTGTGGGATGGTTATTGATGATTCGTTTAAAAACATTGCAAATGTACTCATTCGCTTGGAATCAGAAGCATTGCAGGTTCAGCATAGTGTAAAAACCGATGCTGATGGCAAATTCGAATTTACAGGACTGCCTTCTGGTAATGATTATAATGTATTTGCTATTCCACCATCATCGTCGTCATATCAACAACAGAATAAACACAAGGTTTCGACCAAAGTCTGTAATTTATATTTTATACTGACGCCTGCATATACGCTCAGTGGTATTATTACTGACAATAATGGTGAAGTATGTTCAAAAATTGAGGTTGAAATCATTCATGATGATTTTTACGCCTATTATCGAACAGATTCAACCGGATATTACGAGATTAAAGGAATTCCGGAAAACAAGGGGTACGCTGTAATTGCCACAGCAGCTGGAGACACAGCCTATTTGCCCTTTAAGCAGTACAATATTTCCATTACACAAAGCATTGAAAAAAATATAACCCTTACGCCAGCATTGGATATTTCAGGATATCTGAAGGATTCAAGTGGTAATCCTGTATCAGGTGTTACTGTAAAAGGAATCTCTGTATCCAGTCCGGATTCTTTAAGGGTAACCACCAGCAACACAAAAGGCTTTTATAAAATCAATAATATTCCAGCAGGTTCTGACTACACGATTAAAGTTGAACCATTGCACTATGGTGAACAAAAAAAGGCAGGTCAAACGGCTGGAACAACTGTTGATTTTGTTCTTTCAAATGGTGGTATGATCAGTGGTTATGTCAAAAATACAACATTCAGCCCATTGGCTGGTATTTTTGTTCAGATATCTTCAGACTTTTTAGACAAATCGCTGCTGACAGTTTCAGACAAAAATGGTTACTTTGTATTCAAAGGACTTTCTGAAAATGATCCAGGTGGAAATCTGATTTCAGATTACTTGATCAGCGCAGCTTCTATTGATTATCTGTCAGATGAATCCAGTGGGCATAAGGTTGGTGATGAAGTCAATTTCACATTAACCAGCGGTCTTAATAATGTTATCACTGGTACGTTGACAGACTCCAATGCTTCTCAGCCTTCGGCAACCGACTATGTAAGAGTTTATCTGTATAAAACCAATAAGTCGGCTATTGTGTCAAAAGTAAAAATTGATGCCAATGGTCAATTTGAGTTTAATAATCTGGATTCAAACACCAGTTATGAAATAAAATTTAAAGTTTTAAAAGGATCAATGGTTGGCCAGAGAAGATGGGCTGGAGAAAATGGCCCTGAAATTTTAAGAGGTAATGCCAAATCATATTCAGTTGGAAGTGATATTCAGATTCAACTGGATGGCTCATGGTAATGATAAATATACACAGAATAACGAATGGAGAAAAATGAAATGAAAAAAATTTTTATCACATGTTTTGTTTTTACACTTCACCTTTTGTTTATAGCAAGCGCATTCGCTTCAACACCTGGAGAAATACAGGGATTGATCGTTAGCCATATGGAAGATATTCCATTGAATTCCACACAAATTGACACTGAGTGGTCTGTACCTGATGGATACACTGGATATTTTTATGCGAAATTTACAACGGCTTCTGAATATACCCAATATACGTTTGATGAGGACACTACAGAAGGTTTACTCAGTAATACAACAGGGACAACTTCATACATCCATAACTCAAGCAGCGATGAAACATATTATTTCCATGTTGCGGCTGTGTGGTTGGATGAATATGAAGAAGAAGCTTTCGGGCCAACAACCAGTTATGGGCCAATTATTGTTGATATAACGCCACCATCCTGTAATGTTGATGCACCTTCGTCAACAACGACACGAACAGTCAGCCTGTCATTTTTGACAGATGATGCTATCAAAATTTATGTCAGCAATATCAGTTATGGTGAAGGGGCTGAGTTAGATTTATCTGCCAATAATCCAATGTCATGGGATTTGTCTGAAGGTGAAGGCCTGAAACGCGTTTATGTCAGGTTTAAAGATCGCGCTGGCAATAACTGTGATACATATAAAGACATTCAATATTATGAAAATACTCCTTCGGTTGTTGCAAGTATTGAAGAACAGTTTTCTCCTAAAAACACTTCTGTGAGTGTTTCTATTTCTATAACTGACACAGAGGGTGGCGATATAACAATGTATGCGGTTTCTGACAGCTTAACCCTTGTTTCAATTGATAATATCTCAATTACAAGTATTGGTGGTACAGGCAACAATAATGCATATACAACCAGTACATCCGCCGGAGAAAATGTTTCTTTAACATTATCTATTATCCCTGTTACCAATATGTATGGCACGACAACGATTTCTTTGACAATAACCGATGCTTCAGGAGCATCATCCACAACATCTTTTCCGCTAACCATTTTCATCCCTGGTGATCTTAACAATAACGGCATTGTTGGTCTTGATGATGTTCAAAGCACCTTTCATTTTTATATGGGTAAAAATTTGCCAACAAGCTTGCAGCAAAATATTGCAAATGTTTATGATGATGGCATCGATAATGACACTGTGTCTCTTCATGATTTATATGGTGTCTTTCGTCTTTACAATGGATTTTCTCTGGATCAATAAAAATAACCTTTGACAGGAGGTCTTAATGAATAAAAATTTTTATTTGCGTGTAATCGTTTTCTTTTTTTTAATGGTTTCTATTAATACATTAGCTTTTGCAACTCCTGAAGTTAAAATTGCGCAGAAAAACATAACAACCGGAAGTAATCAGGCAGAATTATCAATACTTATCAGTGATATTGCTGATGCCAATATCGGCGGATATATTTTAAGATTAGATTATGATGATTCCATTTTCACAAATCCAACAGTAATCACAGCAAATTCCTTATCCCAGGGGTTAACTGTTGAAGGTGCTGTTCCTGTTGATGGCTTTGGCGGAAAGTACAGCATTGGGCTTATGAGTGGTTTTACTGCAACAAATGATGGAACATTAATCAAGGTTCTGTTCGAGATATCTTCAGAGTTTGACACCGAAGACATCACATTTGTAACCGCTAAAACGCAACTGCATACATTGCTGTTTGTTCCTGTAGAAGCATCATATGTCAATGGTTCCATTACCATACAAGAAATTACTGATGATCCCTTTACGGCATCTGTTCCAACCTTAAATGAATATGGCATCCTGTTTTTTATGATGATTCTCATGTTGTCTTCATTTAACAGAATGAGAAATCAAGCGAGGCAAAACATATGAGAGTTTTGATCACAATCATAATGTTTTTCTCAGGATATGGACTGTGCCTTGCTGAGGTATTAGTATCAATACCCGACAATTTAAATTTGGCAGTCACTGATACAGAAGTCACCATTCCTGTTCATCTTTCAGGTATAACAGATGAAAATATTTCGGGCTTTATCCTCCGATTGGATTATGATGATTCTGTTTTAAGTAATCCTGAAATTTCGACATCAGGAACACTTTCTCAGGGACTGCCAGTTGAAGGTGCTGCTCCTGTGGACATTTTTGGTGGAAAGTTTTCAATTGGTTTGATGACGGGATTACAAAAGCCGACAGATGGTGTGCTTCTCAACATAAGGTTTAAAATTTCAGATAATTATGTGGCATCGCCTGTTTATTTTATTGCTGAAAAGACAGCCTTTCATACCAGCACATTTTCGCCAATACCCGGTCAAAATGATGGCAGCTTTATCATTCGATCAGCAAGTCATCAACTGAGCACAATCGATTTTGATGAAACATTTATGTTTAACCCTTCTGCGAATGTGGAAGGGACATCATATCAACAAAGCTCAGATGTTCAATTATCCATTTCCGGTGATATTTCACAAGGAAACTACATTATTTCTGGTGATAATAATCTTTCATCCATGCCTGTCATTTCAATACAGGAAAAGACAACAAAAGCATTACTCAAGCGATGGTATATCATATCAAATGCATCTGTTTCTGATGTTACATTGACATTCAATATGAACCTGTCATCAATCAACCCTGAGTATTACTGGCTTGCCAGTTCCTCAGACAATGAAAATTTTTCCGAAATTTGTCATGCAGATCGTGTTGATGTGCAAAACAATCAAATCATATTTCATTTACCAGATGAAATATCTCAACGTGGGTATTATACACTAACGTTTAAAGATTTTTTAACGGATTTACCAGAGTTGCATACCAGCTTTCAAGCAACTCAATTCAAATCTTTTAACTATATTGCCTGGCGAACAACTGACGATGCTGATCTCATTGGGTTTAATATCTGGCGCAAACAATTTGAAGATGAATACTTCGCACAAGTGAACACAACCATGATACCTGTTAATGATACCTGGGCATTTTCATATAAAGACACTGATCTTCTCTCTGATGATACCTTTTCTTATGGTCTTGAATATATCTATGAAAATCAATCGCAGCATTCTTTCATTCATGTCAGTTCGGATTATAGTATGTTTGATGTGAATCAGGATTTACAGGTGGATATGGGGGATGTTCTTTCGTTGATTAGAGAACTTTCTTTGGGTGAGTCTGAATGATTTGTCTGAACCATGATGCGTATGATTAAATGATTACCATGATGCTATTTCGGTTTAATCATGGTTCATCATAATCATCATCATACGAATCATGGTTCAGACAATAAGAGTGAACAGTTAATCATTTCCCCCTTTTTTTTTTATGCACCCAAAAGGAGCTATACCATGAAAAAATCAAACTTTTTACTCATAATGATATTCTGCTTTTCATTTTTTTTCATCCAAAACATTCATGCAAAAGAATTCCATGTTGCTGATGGCCGGGAATTATTCCTCGCCTTTTCTGAAGCCTCAAACAATGGGGAAAATGACATCATTTACCTTGCTGCGGGTGTGTATAAAGGAGAGTTTATTTTTGAAACCATTGAAGCTAAATCTTTGACATTGACTTCGGAACAGGGGGTGAGGGCTGATCAGGTTGTGTTTGACGGGGAAGGGATGGTGCGACCATTGTCTTTTTCATCAGAATATGCTGCTGATATGGCAATTATTAATATTGCTGTCAGAAATGGAAAAACGGATGGGTATGGAGGTGGAATTTTTATTTCTACTGGTGGTATTGTAACTTTTCATAAGAATGTTGTTTATGATAATTCAGGGGAATATGGTGGTGGCGTTTACATTGCAAAGTCTGGCTTAGGTGTGTTGACTTTGTATAACAATTCAGTCTTAAATAATGAATCTTATCGTGCAGGTGGAGGAATTTATGCTCAAGGAAATGGAGATTTTTTAATAAATGAAAATGATATCTCAAAAAATAACTCAGAAATATCGTATGGTGGAGGAATCTATACATATTCAAGTCACCAAAACAATAATATTTCGTTTAATAACAACAATATTACAAAAAATAACTGTAGAGATGGTGGTGGTGGAATTTACGCTATAGGAAATAACTATGTTGAATACATATCTTTTAAAGGAAATAATATCTCAGAAAATAATTGTGAAAGATCTAATAGCTCTGAAAATTATGGAGGGGCTGGTATATACACTAAGGGTAAATCTTTATATTTTGATGAAAACAATATCAAAAGCAATACTTCCAAGGGTAGCAGTGGTGGAGTCTTTGCATATGCATATAATGAATTATCATTAAATAATAATATTATTATTCAAAATACTTCTAACTATCATGGAAGTGGAGTCTATGCTAAGGCAGATATTTTAAAATTAAATAATAACATTATTTCAAAAAATATCTCTATGTATTTTTTCTCTGGTATTTTAATTCATGCTTCAAATAATGTTTTCTTACTTAGAAATACTATTTATCAAAATATATGCAAATCAAGCACAATTGCTAATTACAGAGGCAGCGGTATTTATTTAAGTAATGAAGTAAAAAATGCAGTAATAACTAATAATAATTTTAAAAATAACTTTTCTAATTCAAGTGCAACTATAATGTCATTTAACACTGGCAATCTTATTATTTCAAAAAATACAATCACACAAAATAAACCCAACGCAATAAAATCAGAAAACGCCTCATCAATCACCATAGACGCAAACATCATCAAAGGCTCCACAGGCACTGGTATCCACATCACTCGTCATCAGAAAACTCAATCACCTGTACAATCCGCAACAACGTAATCATGAACTTTAACAATACATCAAATGAAGGCGGCGGAATATACGTAAATAATTTTAAATTAATAGAAATTTACCAGAATCTTATTGCAAACAACAAGGCAGATAAAGGCGCAGGTTTATTTTTAAAACCTGCTTCAGCCCTTTTTATGTTCAACAACACCATCGCATCAAACATTGCTGACAGTCAGGGAGGTGGACTTTATGTAAAAACATCCAACATAAGCAATAATCTCTCACTAAACAGCAATATTTTTTGGGCGAACACAGCCTCATTAGAAGGAGACGATATCTACCTTCACGGCTTTGGCGCCAAGCCAAGAGAATTAAAAAACAATACGGTCAGAGAAATCTCCGGCACCTTTGAAAATACCTCAAATAACAGTTCATCCGATCCACTGTTTTTCTCTCCTGAAACCGGAGATTATCATCTTCGCCCAAACTCCCCCTGTATCAACGCGGGAATCAGCTATACCCCAACAGACCTTGATGGCACCCCCATATTAAACAATAGAGACATGGGGGCTTACGAATATAACCCAACCCTTACTCACCCGGCAGATACCAATACCAATTTTATTATCGAAGAAAACGAATACACTACCTATAACAACGCATGGCGAAACAATCTCCCATGGACAAAAGATCCAGTAAATATCCCCATTGAATACAATACGCGTGCAGGTTTTATTATTGAAAATGGCGGATCATATATCAATACAGGTGCAATGAAACCCCTATGCTGGACACCTGACAACTAATATCAGGGAGGATATCATGAAAAAAATCTTCCCACTTTTGTTGTTAATGACAATATGTATGCATTCAGGTGTATTTTTACAACCGGCAAATGCTGATTTTTCCTTACGTTCTGTTTTGAATGACAATACATGTGCGCCATCAGTCTCTATTTCAATCACACCACTGGAAACAACTTCAAGCTATGCTGTAACTGAAAAAATTCCTTTTGATCTTTTTCCTGTAAATATCAATGAAAATGGTCAGTGGCATCCGGAAGAACAGAAA
Organism: Deltaproteobacteria bacterium; assembly: GCA_002753725.1. Classification (GTDB taxonomy): domain Bacteria; phylum Desulfobacterota; class Desulfobacteria; order Desulfobacterales; family Magnetomoraceae; genus Magnetomorum. The sequence continues at coordinate 5,426 of PEAL01000023.1, read as the reverse complement.
ATTCGTTGGGGAAATTTTCGGGATCACACAGCAAGAAGTCTTTCTTATGATTTATCAGGAATTAACGCAACTTATGAATTGTCTGAAATCATTTTCAGCGCCGATGGTCAGATTGAAACAATGACAAGCTCAACATCAGTCAGTATTCAATGTACTCAAACACAAGATCCTGATGAGTCTGATCCTGATACAGAAATACCACTTGATCCAATACCACAACCTTTATTTATGACAAACAGTCAGACTGTTCCTGCATCTTTATCTATTACATCAAGTATACAAAATGCATATGTTTATTATACGACTGATGGCACTCGCCCCACGACTGCCTCACCATTGTTTTTGGGTACCATTGATATTGAAAAGCCAGCAATTATTCGTGCAATTAATACAAAAACAGGAATGGCCAAAAGCTCTGTTTCTGAAATTCGCCTGGGATTTCCTGTTTATCAACCAGCTGTCATTCAATCTGTTTACAATAATGATTCCTGCGTACCCTCTATTACAATCAACATAACACCTGTTCAACATACAAAAACATATGCGCTTGAAACTATATTACCAACGGGTTTGACACCTCTTCATATCAATGAAAATGGTATATGGCAGCAGGATACAGGTATGATCAGATGGGGCAATTTTCACGATGACACCGCCAGAAGTTTTTCCTTCACATTAACAGGCAATAATGGCGAATATTCGTTTTCTCGAATGATATACAGTGAAGATGGCAACGCATATGAATTGACTCAGACCGCATTGTTGACAATGAACTGCCCTTCAAATACTCAAACGATAGAGGATCCTCAGGATAGTCCTGAACCAGAAATAATTGAAATGCCGATCATACATACGATTTCTGATAGCGATCCATTTGAATTCAGCATTTCATGTCACACGCCTGATACAATCATTTATTATACAACTGATGGCACCCGGCCAACAAAAAATTCGCTGATATATACCAATCCAGTATCAATATCTCGTTCATCATCAATACGCGCCATAGCCATTAAAGAGGATACTTTTTCCAGTGACACAGCATGTTATCAATATTTTCTAACGCCAACTGTTCAATCATTCGGTAATGTGAATACACAGGTTGAAAACAATGAAAGCTGTCAACCCAAAATTTCTTTGTCTATCGACCCCGAACAAGACATCCAATCTTATGCCGTCGAATTATTGCTTCCACAGGGAGTCCATCCATATTCGATTACAGGCGAGGGAGTTCACAATTATAGCCAAAATACCATTCGATGGGGAAATTTCAGGGATATTTCCCTGCGAGATTTCTCTTTCCAATTAAATGGAAACACTCAAGATGCATTGATTACCGGCATTGTTGGCTTTGATGGAAATAATCTGGAACTTCCAGGTATCCCTGTTTCCATTGCATGTACAGAGAATGAGATGAAAACATTGCTTTCCGTTGCGCCCTTGAATGTCACCATATCAGCGAATGCAACAACCTTACCCATCACAATCACAGATTTGTTTAACACTGGTATCATGAACTGGGAAATAACGTCACAGGCAGACTGGATTACAGTCATTGACCTTGCATTTGGCACTGGAAATACTGTCCGCTTGATTCACTGCAGTTTGAACGATACATTACATTGGAGAAGCGGTAAAGTCATCATACAGTCCACTGATAAATCCGAATATGTTGAAATTTTTCAAATGCCCAATCAGCCGCCAACAGCACACGACGGTACGCATAGCCTGGATGAAGACAAACATCTAAACATTTTACTTGAAGCAACTGATTCAGATTCCTTATCCTATACATTTGCGGATAGACCTTCACATGGTAAAGCTGTCATTTCCGGTGATATTGCGCTTTATACACCAGACAAAGACTATTATGGAATGGATCGTTTTTCCTTTAAAGCAAATGATGGTGTTTCTGATTCCAATACAGCCCATATTGTATTGACAATCTTACCCATTGATGACCCACCGATTGCGAAAGATATATCATTTCAAACAACAGAAAACAGGGAGTGTCATTTGACATTTCCTGAAACAGATGTTGATGGAGAACAACTGACAGTCAATTTCAATCAACCTGAGCATGGTTTTATTACACAGCAGTTTACTTATGTTCCGGATCAATGGTTTTGGGGAACTGACACCTTTTTATATTCACTCAGCGACAGCAAAACAACAAAGACGGCCACAGTAACAGTGACTGTGGATCGTTCAAAGGAATATACCCTGACAATAACAACAGAAACTGATGCGAATGAGATTATCATAGATGGCCAGAGCATCAGCGAATTACCATGGCAGAAAGCATATTCCCCGGGCAAACAGGTAAGGCTTGAAGCCCTTTCTACTCCCAATCTGAAATTTGAAAAATGGGTTGAAAATTTTATTTCATCAAGCACTGAAAATCCATTAACAATTACAATGAGCAAGGGAAAAACAATATCTCCTTATTTTGTTCCGCCAAAACATAAGCTCTCCTTACTGGGTTATCCTTATCATGCTGTAATCATTAATGGAGATAAATATTCATTGCCCGTGGAAAAAATATTTAACCAGGGCTCTCTGATCTCTATTAAAGCAATCCCCCATGATCTTTTCACCGGCTTTTCAGGGAATTACATTGGCAATACCAATCCCATTGTTTTCAGTATTCAATCCGATATGACAATCGGTGTATTATTTAAAGATCCAAAAGAATGGTCCATGACAGTTACCGCAGAAACAGTTGATCTGCCACAAACATACACTGATGAAATCAAAATTGGCGTAAGTTTGATCGCTGCATCACAAAATTATCATTTTCCAGAAGAATATTATGGATGCAGCCTATGGACATATTCATCAGATTGGAAAAAATTGAGCCAATCCATACAAACATCTCAACGATCCGAAAATAGCTGGATCATTGCAATCAATCCCCATGGAGATATCGGACCTCCTGATCCACGAACAAGTGTTCTTCGCTGGAATCCTGAACAATTCAGCGAAACAGGCTGTTATCGTATGTACAGAGGTCATGATCATACGGGTGAAATTGTCGTGTCAGATATGCGCAAGTCAAACGAATATGCAGTCACTGGTTGTGAATCTGTGCAAACATACACAATTGTATGGTCAAAACAATTCACCGAAACAATTCATCTTTTCACAAAATTGGGATGGAATCTTATTGCACTTCCTGTGAAACCGCTAAACAGTGATGCAAAGGTTTTATTTCCAGATGAAACCCTGTACGAATTTAAAGATAACACTTATATCATTGCCGAAAAAATGAAAGTGGGAAAAGGATACTGGCTGAACGCAACCCAAGAAAGTTATGAAATTACAGGTGAGCCAGTTGAATCTTACACACTCAAACGACATAGCGGATGGCATTTAATCGGTGCATTGAAAAATCAAGAGTCAAACCCATTTTCTGATGATTGCGTTGAAGAAATTTTGAGTTATGAAAATAATTCTTATACGGATGTTTCAGAGTTTGTGCCAGGGAAAGGCTACTTTTTAAAGATGAGGTAAAAATTGAGCAAATCCATTCAAACATCATTTTCCTCAACTGTTCTGCCTCATTGTCTGAACCATGATTCGTCTGATTAAATGATGAACCATGATTGGATCAGTAGAAAGCGTAAATTAAAGACACCATACTCAATTCGAATATTTGTTTAAATGAAAAATTGGTTTATCAATTGTTCCTGCAGGATTTTCTCCTTTAAATGAATGTTTTAAACATATTTCGTCATGGTTCATCATATGAATCAGACGAATCATGGTTCAGACAATTAGGAAGAACAGTTGGTAAATACATAACTTTCCCAACTTGTACATACGCTCAGTGACGTCCTGAATTCGTTCATAACCAAAAAAAATCTTGATTTATCATCATTCTTATGTAAAAAATACATGGAAATTTATGTAACGATATACAGTAAAAACCATAGATTTTATGTATAGGAGAGGCGATGAATATCGTAAAAAGAGAAATTCTTGAGGAATTGATTCCCTGGTTGGGTGAAAAAAAATGTTTGATTATCAAGGGGGCCAGGCAAACCGGAAAAACGACATTGTTAAATCTTTTGAAAAAAAACATGACAGATCAAGGGAAAAAAGTGATTTATTTTTCAATTGATCAGGAAATTGATAATCCTATTTTTAAAAATCCGCGCTTTCTATTGCGATTTTTAAAAGAACAGGAAAATATTGATGAGAATCAATTTTGTTATCTCATGTTAGATGAGTTTCAATATATACAATCACCAGGGATGTATTTAAAAGTATTGTTTGACCTGTCATCAGATTACATTCAAGTCATAGCAACCGGTTCCTCAGCTTTGGAAATCAGTCAGGAAAAAGAATTTTTAACCGGAAGAAAAATTGAATTTATTTTAGACAGATTCTCTTTTCGAGAATATTTGAATTGTCGATCATCGTATAACTATAGCTATCAATGGAAAATTGGAGAACCAATAGACGATCTGAAAGCATTTTATCAGATATATAGAGAAGATCTTGAACATCATTTTTTAGCGTATCTCAACTGGGGAGGTTATCCTGAAATATCATTGATGACCAGCATCAAAAAAAAAGAAATCATATTAAAAGAATTGCTATCAACTTATATCCAAAAAGACGTGAGCGATTTTTTAAAAATTTCAAATATTTCTGGTTTTAATAAACTTGTCATTTATCTTGGGACCCAAACAGGTAACCTTGTCAATGTTAATGAACTCGCAAACACACTTGGATTAGATAATAGAACGATTTATTCGTATCTTGATATCTTAAAACATACCTTTATATTTGAGTTTGTATCCCCATTTTTCACGAACAAGCGAAAAGAACTCTCAAAAATGCCAAAAGTATTTGCCAATGATATGAGTATTGTCCATTATGCAACCAAAGCCTTTTATTCGGAATACAGGATGATACCAGGGAATTTGATTGAAAATTTTGTTTTTATCCATCTCAAAAAAAATGATACGCTGAATTTTTACCGAACCAATTCAGGAGCTGAAATTGATTTTTTAATCCAACAACATCAATTCATAATTCCCATTGAGGTTAAATTTAGAAAAAAGGTTTCAACCCCGGTAATATTTAAAAATTTTTCAAAAAATTATTCCATATCTCATTCCATTATACTTAGCCAGGATACAATAAAACAGGAACAAAATGTGTATTTTATTCCTGTTCCGTTATTAGCTTTCATTAACATTGTAAATTGAAAATAATAATGTAAAAGACAATTATCACTGTCAAATTATTTCACACTGAACAGACTCCAAAACATACAAAAAGATAGGATGTTTATCAAAAGGATTCAACATGAACCCAAACAACCATCCCAAACTCAAAAATATTTTACTTCATCACATTGATCCCTCACCCTATCAAAAGCGGAAATAAAAAGAAAAAGAAAAACTCAGGGAATT
>PEAL01000180.1 GCA_002753725.1 Deltaproteobacteria bacterium | reverse complement strand
CAATTATATTCCAAACCTGACAGTAAAGACAAACAAATGGAACTGTGTATGAAAATGATCAAAAAACCAGTGGTTGATACAGATAGATTTCAACGATTCTGGGAAACTCATGTCTTTGCACTAAAAGATACGTATGAAATGAATGAATAATTGTTCAGATAACCAGTAAAAAAACCGTTATCAATCTTCTGATGATAACGGTTTTTTTTAAATGTGCCTGACAGGAATTGGAGATGAGCGATAAGGGGAGCGTTCATTTGTCACAATTAATTAAATGAAAAGGTTATTAAATTTTGGTTCCTAAGCAAAACATTAATCATTAGAGAAATATTAACAATGAATACTAATAGTAAACAAATGGTCGTGTTAATTGTTGACGACAACCCTAATAATTTGAAAATGCTTATCGATTATTTAAAGGAATCAGGATTCAAGCTTGTCGTTGCACAAAATGGTCAGGAAGCGTTGAACCGTGTAAAACATGTTCTTCCTGATATTATTTTATTGGATATCATGATGCCGATATTGGATGGCTACGAAACATGTAAACTTTTAAAAGCAGATGAAAAATATAAGGACATTCCCATTATCTATATGACGGCCTTATCTGATACGCGCAATAAAATCAAAGCTTTTGAAACCGGAGCAGTGGATTATATCACCAAACCTTTTCACCAGGAAGAAATTCTCGCCCGCGTTAAAACGCATATTACCCTTCAAAAACAAAAAAAAGAGCTGTCAGAACTTAATGCGATGAAAAATTTGTTTTTGTCCATCATCGCTCATGATATTCGTTCAGCGATAAACCCCCTGTTTTTGGGTACAGAAGTTTTATTACGCATGGTAACAAAATTTAATGATAACAAATTGAATATGTTTGTCAGCACGCTCAGAAGATCAGCAGAAAATGCCAATAAATTGATGGATAATCTACTTGAATGGTCTAAACTCCACCGTGGACAAATGAAATACCATCCCTTGCAATTGAATCTGTCTTCATTGATCAATCAAAACCTTGAATTGCTCATGGAAAAAGCAAATCAAAAACACATCACACTGAAACAGTCCATCCCTAAAGACATTATCGCTTATGGTGATTATCATATGATGAATACCGTTGTCAGAAACCTTGTATCCAACGCCATTAAATTTACCAATGCAGAGGGAAGCATCCATCTTTCAGCCGTTAACAATGATGATGACATGGTTGAGGTATCAATCACAGATAATGGCATTGGCATTGATCAGGATATTATTGAAAAACTGTTTCGAATTGATCACCAATATAAATTACCTGGCACAGCCGGTGAAACAGGATCCGGTTTAGGATTAAAATTGTGCAGGGATATGATTTCAATCAACAAAGGGTGTATTTGGGTAAAAAGCGAATTGAAAAAAGGCACAACCCTATTTTTTACTTTACCCCAATATCATCAATAGTGGGATAATTATGGCCACCCAAATAGACAGAGATAATGTCAGAATTCTTCTGGTTGACGATGAACCTGAATTTATTAACATTTTTCAAAAAATCATCCAGAGAAACTATTCATCCGTTCGCATTGCAAACTCAGGCCAAAAAGCCTTGCAATTGCTCAAGGAAGAACCTGCTGATATTGTGATTACTGATATATGTATGCCTGGAATGAATGGCGTTAATTTGATGAAAAATGTTTTAGAACACTATCCTGAAACACGGTTTATTGGGATTACAGCTTATGATAGTGTTGACAGGGCCATTGATTTTTTAAAAGAAGGCGGTGTTGATTTTCTTCACAAACCCATTGACATGAATGCCATCTATTTATCTATTGAAAATGCCCTTAGCAAGATCATATTACATGCAGATTTAAAAAAAGCCAATGAAGAACTCAGACAAAAAAATCTGGACCTAAGCAAGGAAATCAAAGAACGAAAAGCCATTGAAAAGCATTTAAGAGAAACTCAACGTGAGCTTCAAAAAGCAAAAGACATTTCTGAAAATGCCAATCAGGCCAAAACCGAATTCCTTGCGAAAATGAGTCATGAGTTAAGAACACCTTTAAATGGCATACTTGGATATACGCAAATATTGAAACGTGAAAAGGAACAATCTGATCTCCAAAAAAGAGCAGTGGATACAATTCACTCCTGTGCGGAACATCTGCTTTTGATGATCAATGATATTCTTGATTTATCTAAAATAGAAGTCAATCGTGCCACATTGAATCCGGCACCTTTTGCTCTACCGCATTTTTTAAAAAATATTGCTGAAATTGCACATATCAATACCAGAGATCATCAAATTGAATTTGATTACCAACCTCTTTCAGAACTTCCAAAAAGTGTTATTGGTGATATCAAGTGTCTCAGACAGGTTTTATTGAATTTATTGAACAATGCCATCAAGTATACCCAAAAAGGATGGGTTGTATTAAAAGTAAAATATGCACATTCAAAACTGGAATGTTATATTGAAGACACTGGTATTGGTATTGAAAAAGAAAAATTAGAATCGATTTTTGAACCTTTCCAACAGGTCAACGATAAACGTATCATATCAGAAGGCACGGGGCTGGGACTTTCAATCAGCCGCCAGCTGGTTCGTATGATGGGTGGTGAAATCTTTGTGGAAAGTAAAATCAATGTGGGCAGCTTATTCTGGTTTAAAGTTACATTGAGACAAACAGATGACTATATTGAACCAGAAGAAACCAAACCACATCGGACAGGCTATACTGGCAAGCGGAAACGCGTTTTAATTGTTGATGATTCAGAAGAAAATCTAACCGTTATGGAAGATATTCTGAATTCATATGGTTTTGTCGTTCGAAAAGCACGTGATGGAAAAGAAAGTATCCAAGCGGTATTGGAATGGCAACCTCATATTGTTATCATGGATCTTATTCTTCCTCAAATGGATGGTTATGAAACCTCCCGACGCATCCGTAAAACCCCCTGGGGGAAAACCATACCAATTTTGGCCTGCTCCGCCACTGAAAGTGATTTTGTTCGCCAGCTGTGTCTGGCATCAGGTTGCAATGATTTTATCGGTAAACCCATTGAGTGTAAAACGCTGCTTGATTATCTGGGACAACACTTATCTCTTCAATGGATTTACGAAATGTATGAACACATTCCCTCAAAGCCATCGCAAACAATCCTTTTTCCGCCTGAAAAAGAATTAAAAAAATTAGAAAAACGAATCGATGAAGGTGATGTGATCGGTATTCAGGATTGGGCAACGGATATTATTAAACATCTTCCCGAATATCGCGCATTTGGAGAATATGTCAAACAATTGGCCGATCAACTTCAATTGCAGCTCATCAATGATTTGCTCATTCAAAAAACAGATCGTCAATCTGTATATGTCTGAGGATAAAGCAATCAAACGTCCATATACAAAAGTATTGCCGTACAGACAACGGCAATTTGATTTTATGAGAAAGGATTTTTCTATGTTTGATGTTCTCATTCAACATGCCAATGTGTATGATGGCACAGGACAACCGGCCTTTATTGCAGATATTGGTCTTCAAAGTGGAAAGATTGTTGCCATTGCCCCCAAAATAGAAGCATCGGCCAAAACTATAATCAATGCAGGCAATCTCGCTGTTTGCCCTGGATTTATTGATATTCATAGCCACGCAGATTTAACCATCTCTTTGCTGGATCATCCCACAATTTTGGAACCGCTTCTCCGCCAGGGTATCACAACCTTTGTGGGGGGTAACTGTGGCATGGGACCAGCACCGCTTGATGATACGCACCGACATGAAGCCATCATGTATGTTGAATCCATGCAAGGCGAAAATATTCAATCTAATTTTCAATGGTCATCAGTGGCTGATTTTTTGGAAACACTCGATAAACGTGGTGTTATTCTGAATTGTGGCTATCTGGTTCCTCATGGCATGCTTCGTATTGCTGCAAAGGGGCTACAAAATAAAAGGGCGAATCATGATGATATCAAAATAATGAAAAAATATCTTGAAGCCGGACTTGAAGCCGGCGCTCTGGGCATGAGTACAGGATTGATGTATTTTCCAGGGTTGAATGCTGACACACCGGAATTATCTGCGTTAGCATCGGTGGTTTCACAGTACCACTCGGTTTTTTCAAGTCATATCCGAAGTTACTCCAATACGCTTCCCCAGGCCATTGATGAAGTAATTCATTTATCCAGAACGACAAACGTTCGTGTACAAATTTCGCATTTGTTTCATTTGCCCCATATCCATCCTTTGATTGATGGTGCCGCCCGGACCATCCTTCGTATGATCTCAGTTATAAACCGATATATTTCTATTCCACTTCCAGATGATCGCCACTTACAATCTCTTTTAGCGAACCTTAACCAGGAAATTCAAAAAGGGCTTCCTCTTGGTTTTGATACCATGCCTACAAGCACTGGTTTTACACATATTCTAGCTTTTTTCCCACCCTGGGCGTTAACCGGAACACGTGATGATATGATTCATCGACTGACAGATAAGGAAGAGCGAAAAAGAATTTATCAGTCTATTCAACATGGTAAGTCTGTCTGGCCCCATCGGGATCCAGATACCTGGGCCATGAATTATTTTAAAATGATGGGATTTCGATCCATTCATATCATGAGTATGGTTACAGAAAAAAATAAAATCTATGAAGGAATGTCCTTGCATGAGGTCGGAAAAGCCAGGGGGCAGCATCCCTTTGATGCTGTTTGTGATCTTCTCATCGAAGAAAATGGTCGTATACTCATATTTATTGCACCAACATTTGTTGGTGATGAAATGATTGAGCAATTTTCAGCCTGTTCGATCAGTGATCCCAATTCATCAATTGTTACAGATACAATATTGCTGGGTTTTGGAAAACCCAGCCACTTGTTTTATGATTGTTATCCTAAGCTGCTGTCCAAATATGTCAAAAAAGAAAAGCGCCTGACCCTTGAAGAAGCCATTCGAAAATCAACATCACTACCAGCCATGCAAATGGGTATCAAACACCGTGGAATAATTCAAAAAGACTACTGGGCTGATCTGGTGATATTTGATCCTAAAACTGTTGATTACTCAAGCACACCTGAAAAACCCGATATTTTTCCAACAGGTATTCATTATGTATTTGTCAATGGCCATCCTGTTGTCACGCCAGAGGGGTATAATTCAAAAATACGCAATGGTCATGTCATTCGTCGATAGGGTAGTAAATCATGGACCGGGCATCAAAAAAACAGTCAGCACAAAAAAAACAGTCTGAAAAAATTCGTCTGGATGTTCTGGTCAAACAAAACAAAATTGCAGACAGTCGTGAACGGGCACGCGCATTAATATTGGCAGGAAAAATTCTTGTGGATCAAAAACCTGTGGATAAAGTTGGTACGCTTGTTTCATCCGATGCAAACATTACCATGCGTGGTGAGAATATGCCCTTTGTCAGCCGCGGTGGATTAAAACTTCAAGAAGCATTAAAATGCTCTGAGTGGTCAGTGGATGGCCTGATTTGTATGGATGTTGGCGCATCAACCGGAGGGTTTACGGACTGCCTGTTACAACATCATGCGGCCCATGTTTATGCCATTGATGTTGGCTATGGGCAATTGGCCTGGAAACTTCGACAGGATCATCGAGTGACGGTATTTGAAAAAACAAACATTCGTTACCTTGAGCGAGCTGCCATTTCTGGTGATATTGATATGATAACCATCGATACCTCTTTTATATCATTGAAAATAGTTGTCCCATCTTGTATAAAATTTTTAAAACCCAATGGACGTATCATGGCGTTGATTAAACCCCAGTTTGAAGTTGGCAAGCAGGACGTTGGAAAAGGCGGTGTGGTCCGCGATCCACAATTACATCAGCGGGTCATCAGTGATCTTCATGATTTTTTTAAAGCAATGGACTTGAAAATTTGCTTTGTCATTGAATCTCCTGTTTTAGGACCCAAAGGAAATAAAGAGTTTATCATGGGACTTGCCTGGCTTGTGGAAAAAATAATGAAATGAATTCTATGCAAAAAATATTGAGTACTGGCATAAAAATGGAATATAGACACTCTCTTAAAATACTTTAAAAAAGTAATCAATTGGTTGCATATATGATTCAATATTGCTAAATTAAAAAATCTTCGCGCATGCAGACGATAATTTAGCACCCTTGAATGCTCGTAAAAAAGCCACGCATTAATTTAAATTTTTGATCATAAAAAGGAACGTTTATGAACAAAATAGACACATTGCGGATGCCATCCAAAAATTGGCAAAAACTTTATGTACCCTTAAGTGTGTTTGCATTTTTTTGTGCAATGACGATATTCTGGTATTTTGTTCAAAAATGGCGATTTACTGATTTTTGGAATTTTCATTGGAATTTTTCCATTATTTGCATATTGGGTTTCATGAGTGCAAGTTATGTCCTGGTTCGACTTGGACAGAATATAATGCTTCAAAAATTTTTTCTGTTTAGTTTTAGTATCGCGAGCTTTTTATTTAGTTTGTTTTTATTTCTTTCATGGGGGGCGACTCAAATAATGGGACTTGTTTCAGTTTCTCATTATCTTGGGTATCTGGCAATTTTTTTGATATTTACGGCATCTGGCATGATTGCTTTTATCAATATTTCATCCGATTTATTACGATACCCATCCTATTTTTTCGGTCTTGTCAATATTCTGTATATTTTTTTGCTAATATCAAAATATATTTTCAACAAAATACCCGATACCTGGATCTTTTTTATTGATCATCGCCTGATGCAGCCAGGCCCCATAGCCAATTCAAATTCGTATACATGGTATATTTTTATTGGAGAAGTCATTATCTTGTTAATTGGTGAGAGTTTTTTCTGGGCATTATTGTTCAATGGCATTGAGGATCCTTTTGAAGATCATATATAAGGATTTCGTATCATGCCTTCACGAGATAAATTTCAACATAATGGAATAGACCGAGAAATTGCTAAAGAAGATATTGTTTTAGGTTTTCAAACTGAGTATAGACGAAAATTTACAGACTATGCTGTAAGTTAAGTTATGAAGATCATTATTCAACAAAATTAAAAAGGTTCATTCGAGGCCTTATGGCTGACGAACAATTAAGGACTGGGTATGGAATGGGAAGAATCATTAGACGTTATTGAAGACACAGATACCAATACTGAAGAAGATATTCTTGAGCCATCAATGTATAAGGTGATCATGTATAATGATCATTACACAACAATGGAATTTGTTGTGTATGTGCTTGAAAAAATTTTTCACAAGAGTCTTAAAGAAGCCCTTCGAATAATGCTGAATATTCACAATAAGGGAGCTGGAATATGTGGTGTGTATCCGGCAGAGGTGGCAGAGACCAAAATAATGACTGTTCACCAGATGGCACGAGAGAATGAGTTCCCTTTGAAATGTGAAATGGAGGAAGCATGAGCATGATCAATAAAGAACTTGAGTTGACGTTGGGTATAGCGGTGAAGATCGCCCGTGAACTTCAACATGAGTATGTTTGTATTGAACATTTACTTTATGCTGTTTTACATGATCATAACGGTATCAATATCGTTCATCATTGTGGCGGTAATGTTCAAAATATTATTAATAACCTGCATCTTTATTTCAGAGACCATATCGAACGTCTGCCTCCCAATAGCGACTATGCCATACAACAAAGTATCGGATTTCATCGGGTCATACAGCGGGCCATTCAACAGGCACGCTCTTCAGCCAGAACGGAAGTTGCCGTGGGCGATATTATTGCTGCAATTTTTAAAGAATCCAATTCGCATGCTGCATATTTTTTAAAAAAAGAAAATTTATCTCGCCTGGATGTTCTTGAGTTTATATCTCATGGTGCTTTAGAAACAAAAAATGAAAATGTTGTTACAAAAGAAGCAAAAGACAAGACAACAGAGGGTGATAAAAAATCTAAAAAACAGCCCGATCCTTTAGAAACATATACAACTAATCTGATCCAACGTGCTGAGGCGGGAAAAATAGACCCATTAATCGGACGAAAAATCGAAATGGAGCGAACCCTTCAAGTCTTATGCAGACGAAGAAAAAACAACCCGATATATGTGGGTGATCCTGGCGTTGGAAAAACCGCTATGGCAGAAGGTCTTGCCTTGAGAATATTTGAAAAAAATGTGCCGGAGATCCTTGCAGATACCAGTATTTATTCCCTGGATATGGGCGCATTGATGGCAGGTACAAAATATCGCGGTGAGTTTGAACGGCGCTTGAAAGATGTTATCGATGCCATCATTCAGAAAAAAAATGCTGTTTTATTCATTGATGAAATTCATACCATTGTCGGGGCTGGCGCTACAAGTGGAGGATCATTGGATGCATCAAACATTTTAAAGCCTGTCCTGGCCAATGGTGATATGCGGTGTATTGGTTCATCGACCTACGAAGAATATAAAAATCATTTTTCAAAAGATCGCGCACTGTCTCGTCGGTTTGAAAAAATAGAAGTTACAGAACCATCCATTAATGAATCCATCAAAATTTTGAAAGGGCTTAAATCCCGCTATGAAGCCCATCATCAAATCCAATATACGGAAAAAGCCCTTCAATCGGCTGTTGAATTGTCAGCAAAACATATCAATGACCGATTTTTACCAGATAAAGCCATTGATGTCATTGATGAAGCTGGCGCATTGATTCGACTTTCAGGTGGAAACCGAAAAAAAATTCAACCCAGAGATATTGAAAAAGTGGTCTCAAAAATGGCAAAAATTCCCTCTCACAATGTAACCACATCGGATAAATCCCTCCTTGAAACCCTTGAAGATCGTTTGAAAAAATTGGTTTTTGGCCAGGATAATGCGATTGTTTCTCTGGTAAGCAGCATTAAACGATCCAGAGCTGGATTGAAAATGCCTAATAAACCCATAGGTTCTTTTTTGTTTACCGGACCGACCGGCGTGGGAAAAACAGAGCTTTCCCGGTGTCTGGCGGAAATCATGGGGGTAAAATTTTTACGGTTTGACATGAGTGAATACATGGAAAAACACGCTATTGCGCGATTAATTGGTGCCCCACCCGGATATGTCGGTTTTGAACAGGGAGGATTATTATCCGAGGGCATCCGAAAAACACCATACTGTGTATTATTGATGGATGAAATTGAAAAAGCACACGCAGATATTTTTAACATTTTGCTTCAGGTGATGGATTACGCCACGCTCACCGATAATAATGGCAAAAAAGCCGATTTTCGCAATGTTATTCTTATCATGACATCCAATGCCGGTGCTCAAGAAATGAGTACACGCACCATTGGTTTTGCAGATGGAAGTAAGGATACAACCTATAAAAGCAAACGTGCTGTGGAAAAATTGTTCAGCCCTGAATTTCGGAACCGCCTGGATGAAACCATTGGCTTTGAGTCCTTATCTGTTGAGATTATGGAACGGATTGTGGATAAAGCAATCAATTCCTTGAATGCACAATTATTGTCCAAAAAAATATTGGTACAACTGACCGATGAATCACGCAAATGGCTTGCCAAAAAAGGATATGATCCTGCATATGGTGCAAGACCTTTAGAGCGGTTAATCCAAAAAGAGATCAAAGATAAACTGACCGATGAGATTCTCTTTGGAAAGTTAGAAAAGGGCGGTCAGGCGCTTATTACCCTTGAACCGGACACTAAAGATGAATCCAAAATACAGTGTATTATAAAATCACTGAACAATGAACAATAAGCAATGAAATTGTGACGTATGAGAAGGATTTATTCTTTGGATAAGCAAAATTGTGGATTTCCAGATCCCAATTATGCTGAAAATGATGGGCTCATCGCATTTGGTGGTGATCTCAGTCCCAAACGTTTGGTTTCAGCCTATTCACAGGGTATTTTTCCCTGGTTTTCTCCAGGGGATCCCATTCTTTGGTGGTCACCAGACCCTCGTCTTGTCTTATTTCCCCAAAAAATTCATATTTCAAAAAGTCTTCAGAAAATGATCCGAAAAAAATATTTTCAGGTGACAATGGATCAGGCCTTTACCTCAGTTATTTCCGAATGTGCAGATATTCGGACACAAAAGGGAGAAGAAACTTGGCTGACCAATGAGATGAAACAGGCGTATATAGAATTGTATTATCTTGGTATTGCTCATTCTGTTGAAACCTGGGTGGATCATCAATTGGTCGGTGGCTTATATGGTGTTTCTCTGGGGCGTTCTTTTTTTGGAGAATCCATGTTTTCCCGATACAGCAACGCATCCAAAACAGCCCTTGTGGCATTATCGGCTTTTGTTCAATCTCATCAGTTTGATATGATTGATTGCCAGGTATCCTCAGATCATTTAATCAGCATGGGGGCTGAAACCATTTCACGAAAAAAATTTCTGACCCTGTTGGATGAAAGCCTTCAGCATAAAACACTTTGTGGACGCTGGATATTTGGCAAATGAAGGCCAGAGATACCAATCCATGCCCGAAATTCA
>PEAL01000179.1 GCA_002753725.1 Deltaproteobacteria bacterium | reverse complement strand
AAATGATTGATGCCTGATTCAGTGATCGCACCATATTTATCAATGGCCTGAACTTTCCAGTAGACTGTTGAACCATCCCAATCTTCTGGAAGATTGATTTCATGAAAATTATCAGTGAGAGGGGTTATTTTTATTCTGTTTTCAGTTTCATCAAACTGTTCAGTGTCTTTTTTGAAAAATAATGTATATGACAGGTGATCATTATCCGGATCAGTGGTTTCTTCCCAGGATATCATGGTGTAGGCTTCGGCAGTTGGATCAGCAGAAAGACTGGCCAAAACGCCTAAGGTGGTTACTTCTATTCCATTACCTGGATACAATAATTCAAATGGATCTGGTGGTTTATTCACAGAACTGGCTTTATAAACAATGGTTTCCTTCATTGGAGCAACATTTTTACTATCAGTATCTTTTGCAAAGAAGTAAATATGATAGGTGCCAGGCACATCAAAAATATTGCCCAAATCCTCGGAATCCCAATAATACCGATCTGTCAGATTATCATTACGACTATAAATGATTTTCGGCAAATCCATTTCTACCTGACCACTTCCTACCGCATTGGGCACAAAGTCGGGTGATTTAACTTCAATCCACAATGACAGGAGTCTCTGACCATCGCTGACCTTTGCCCAGATTTGGTCTGTTGTGGTTTCATCTGAGCCAAGAAATATGATATCAGAAATCTCTGTGAGTACCACATCTCCCAAATCATTCATACTCATGGGGCTGACACCAATGGTAATATCTTCGGCAAGTTCGCCATCTTCAGAGGTTTCTATCACATTGTTTGTACCCTTTTTATCACCATTATCGTCCAGAAGTGGATGCTGTGCAGAATTGTCAAAATAAGGGGGTGCATTCACACTGCCTTGATCGCCCTTGTCTGTAAATATTTCGGTTTGAATGACTGCTTCTGCAAAGGATTCTTTCACGTTTTTACCCATGGCAACGCTTTTGAAAAATTCGGCAAGAAAATATTCGCCTTCACGAATATTGTCCTGATCCAGTGGGCCTTTGTATGAGAATTCATTTGGGCCGGCGCTTGCAATAATAATGCGGTTGGGCTTTGACAATTCATCAATAAAAGAACCAGAAAAGCAAAAGCCCAGCATGACAACGATTTCCTGATTCCATCCAGGAGAATTTTCAAGTTCAGTGAGCCAGTCATTGAGTTCATGATCAGAAATTGTGTCTGGTTCAATGTAGAACGTATCTTCAGTGCCATGATCGACCATCACAATATAGAGGTTTGCGGGCTGACTGGCCATAATTTCAGGCATGTCTTCTACAATTGCTTTTCTGATGGCATTTTTTGTTGGCAGCCCATCAATTTCAATGGGTTGACTGCTATGATCAAGAATTTGAGATTGATATTGAATCATCTGATTATCAAGACTTTCCAGTTGATTCAAAAAATCATTTTCGCCTGGAAACGCAATGTCTTTAATTTTTTTCAACTGGTCAATTAAATTTGGGGGAACATTGTCTTCAGATAATGCAGCCAGTACCTTGTCTGTTATCTTGTATGATGCCTGACTGGTATCATAATTAAAGTAAAGAATATCCTTATCTAATAACCCGCGTTGTTTGAGATGATGATATACAGAATTGGCAGTTTTATTATGGGATTCAAGGCCTTCTTCAGATGCAATTTTTCCCTGAACAATAATGGCGTAGCCGGCGGACTCAACTACCTCAATTTTACATGTCGTAGAAAAAGCGGGTTTATAGGCAGGAAAATGTTCTTTATAGGCATCTTCTTCAACTTCTGCCTGTATCATCCAGGAGCCTATTTCATCAATACCCATATGATTTTTTACAATAAATGCACCAAATTTATCATTGGTGGTGGTTGTTATTTCATGGGTGTCTGAAGGGCCATTGACTCGGATCGTAACAGGTATATTGGTCATGAGGCTTTCACAGTAGAATTCTGGTTTGACTTTACCTGTAATAGAAACACCTTCTCCCAGTTTAATTGCACTGCTCGTTGTATCGAGTACAATAAGCGGTTGTGAAGGATTGACAGTAAAAATAACCGACTCACTGGTGGCTTTTTCAAGGCAGCTTGTCCCCTCCCATTTAGAAGACACTGTCCATTGTCCGGCATGATTAATATCATCACATTGCAGTTCATATTCAAAACTGCCATCTTCATTGGCATTGACGATTCGGCCTGAAACATCCCCTGCCGGAGATTCCAGATTTACAGTAACTTCCTTGCCAGTGATGTTTTCAGCAGGAGAAATGAAGCCGAAAATCTTTAATTTCTGACCCAGCCTGATGGTATTTACTGAAAGATTTGAAGTAATGGCTGATGATTTTTGGCCATAGGTGACCGTTTGGATCGTTTCATTTGAATTTCCAGCAAAATCCCTTACATTGACCTTAATCATATATGTTGCATTGATAAGCCAGAAATCATATGGCAAACTGAACTCCCAAGCGACAAATGGTTCATTACAGGCTTTTGTTTGATTCCATAATATCGCTCCTTCCAGATCTGAAATTGTCAATATCAATGAATAGTCGCTGGATATATCAGATGCGGTGCCCTGAATTCTACCCAGCTCTAAAATACATTGATCAGTCGGGTTCGTTATGGATACTGTTGGAATCGTTCCATCCACATACACATTTTTCATTTGTGCCAGATTGAATTTATCTGGTAAAGAAAGATCGGCATCATCTCCATTTTTATTACGAAGTGTTGCAGGGCCTGAAAAACCAATTGAAAAAACATTCATATCATTAATATAATCACCTTCCTTTACAGTATAGTTGACATTTATTGTATCGGAATATTCAAATGGGTGAATAATGATATTTTCTTTTCTGCTGCCAATATCTAAGGTCAACACCAAATCTCCATTAACCAGGCGAACAGGTTGTGTCATGACGATTTCCAACGCAATTGTTGAGTGAAGTGAATATGTCAGGCTGGTGCTGGTTGAAGTGATATATTTAATTTTTAGCGCTTCGCTTGCAGGTATTGTCACAGGGATTGTGTTTGTCCAACCAATTGTTTTTTCTTGGATAATTGTCTCTAATTCTGGTGAAGAAGTATATAAGATGGTTCCACTGATATCAAACAGATGGAGATTTTTTAATTTTACAAATTCCGCAGGAATTTCAAATAGTGAATGGTCTATATTAAAGTCTTTGATATGATCTTCACTAAAAAAAAATGAATTTGCAAGGCTCAGTGAGGATAAGGCGCTAAGGTTAGCAATTGATTTCAAATATATGGGCATTTTTTGTAAACGTTCCAGACCTTCCTGATTTTTTAAGGAATCAATTTGATACAATGGATTATTTGCAAGGGATAAATATTTAAGTTGAAACAGGTTGTCAATTTTTTCGGGAATTTCCTCCAGGTTGTTACCATCCACCATCAGCTCCCGCAAACCTGTCAGATTGAAAAGGTTATCAGGTAATTTTTTATCATCAAATTCATATTCTTCGTCATTAATATCATAATCATATATGTCTATAATTTGTGCACCTAAATTATTATTTGATAGTCGTAATATTCTGAGTTTATGAAGATTTATGATATCTTCGGACAGGTCAGTCAACTGATTTTCTGAAAGATCAAGGGTTTCAAGATTGATAAGATCGTAGAAACTGGCGGGTAGTTGTTGTAATTGATTTTCAGAAAGGTATATTTCTGAGAGTTTTTGAAGCCCACCGATGCTATCTGGCAAAATCGTCAGTTTGTTATTCGATACATCAATAGACTTAAGATTTTCAATCCTTCCAATATTGACTGGAAGCGTTATTAACTGATTGTTCGATAAATTTATATCTTCAAGAATAGTTAGATTTATAAAGCTCAAAGGCAACATCTTTAATTGATTATCTGATAAATCGAGTTCTGATAGCGTTTCAATATAGCCAAAATCATCAGGTAAAACGTGCAATCGGTTACTTGATAAATAACATTTGGACAGGCTGATCAATTTGGATATATTTTCAGGCAGGCTATTTAATTGATTATCTGTGGCATGAAGTTCTGAGAGTCGAGAGAGATTTATGAAACTTTCCGGTAAACGGCTTAACTGATTCCTTGATAAATAAATTCGTTTAAGATCTGTTAGTAAACCTATATTTTCAGGAAGCATTGTCAGCAGATTATCTGACAAATTCAGCTTATGAAGCGAATATTTATTCGTTGCAAAATTATCAGGTAAAACAGAGAGCTGATTATTTGACAGGTTCAGAATTTCAATAAATAGTGCTGAATCTAAAAAAAATTCTGGCAGACTGGATAATTGATTATTTGACAGGTTTAAATCTTGAAGAGAAGCAAAACTGGAAAAATTGTCGGGCAAGTAAGTCAAATTGTTGTCTGACAAATCAATTTTTTCAATTTCACTAAAGGAATCAAAGTTTTCTGGTAAGGTGTTGATTTTATTTTTCGAAGCATCAAAATGGGTTAATCCATACAGCAAAGCAAAACTGTCAGGCAGGGCAGTCAACTGATTATTTGAGATATTAAGGTCAATAAGAAAAGTTAAATAGCCAAAATTATCATGTAAATGGCTTAATTGATTATTGGATAAATCAAGATGCTGCAATTGAGCAGTATTGCAAATACTGTCAGGTAAAGCGACTAATTGATTATATGATAAATCCAATCTTTCAAGAGAATTTAAATTTAAAAAGATATCCGGCAAAGTACTAAACTGGTTGTATGATAAATCAAGATTTTCAAGAGCCATCAGCATGCTGAAGCTATCCGGTAAACTATTGAGTTGGTTTTTGGATAAAATAAGTGAAAACAGAGAATAAGAAAAAGATTCAAAAATATCTGGCAAGGCAGTAAGCTGATTGTTGGAAAGATCTAAATACATAAGGGTGTATAATGAATCTCCAAAACTATCAGGTAAGTCAGTTAACTGATTGTCGGACAGGTCTAAATTGATAAGCCCCATGAAAGTACCAATGCTGTCAGGCAGGTAAGTTAACTGATTTCCGGATAGGTCTAAATCCATAAGATATTCTAAATAACCAAAGTTTTCTGGCAAACTGCTTAACTGATTGCCGGAAAGATCTAAATTTTCAAAATTCATTAAAGAACCAAAGCTATCCGGCAAACTGCTTAACTGATTGTAAGAAAGGTTTAAATCCATAAGATATTCTAAAAAACCAAAGCTATCCGGCAGGCTGCTTAATTGATTGAAAGATACATCAAGTGCCATTAGTAAGCCCAGTTCTCCAAAACTTTCTGGAAGGTACTGGATTTGATTGTATGATATATTGAGATATGACAGTGAAGCAAGATTTCCAATGCTTTCTGGCATGCTGGTCAGTTGATTGCCAGAAACATCAAGTGCTGAAAGATTTAGATAACACAAACTGTCAGGTAAATTTTCAAAATGGTTGTTTGCTAAATTTAATTCAGCAAGAGAGATGAGTTGTTCCAGGTTTTCCGGAAAGCTGCTCAACTGATTATTCGATAAATCGAATATTGAAAGAGATTGAATCTGTCCAATTGTTTCAGGTAGTTCTTTCAGGCGGTTATCAGACAAATACAATTTTGTCAGAGGTTCAATTGTAAAAAGACTTTCAGGCAGGTGGGTCAATTGATTTCCAGAAGCATTAAAAATTGAAAGCGTTTGAATATTCCCAATACAAGCTGGCAAATTGACTAATTGATTATTTGATACATTCAATTCTGTCAGGGACTGAATAGAACATATATCATCGGGTAAATATTTTAATCGGTTTTCGGAGATGTCTAATGATGACAGATTCATCGCACCAATCGAATCAGCTAGATGATAGAAGTAATTGTTTGACAAATTAATATGTTCCAGTTGTTCAAGATTAATTAAAGAATCGGGTAATTCTCCCATCAAATTGTTCGCCTCCAGGTTGATTGCAACAACATGTTGGCGTAATTCATCACATAAAATACCTTTCCATGAGCATTCAGTACCTTGAGGCCCAAGCCAGTTTTCATTATTTACCCAATTATAACCATTTGTGGAATTAAAGAGATCTATTAAGGCCTGGTATTCTGATTCAGGAATCATGAAAGGTTTAATACCAATTGTTTGTATCACATTCGATTCCCACCCCTCAACAAAGGCACGAATGGTTATATCTTCAAGTTTATTAAAGGTAATATCCATCGTAAAAACCACAGATGTCAGTCCTTGCGGAATGATAATTGACTCCTGGAAAGCAAGCATATCAGTATTGCTAGAAACCAGTGGAATTGTAATATCACGTTCAGCTGGACGATCAATGCTTAAAGTGCCTTGAATTTCATTACCATCTATTTCTCTGATGACTTGAGGTAACACCAATGACATAATCGTTTGTTCATTATCATGGATTGTTATCTCGTATGACTTTTTCAAATCCAATTGAGATATGATTTCTGCTTGATTACTGAGTAAGAATGTTGCGGTAAGCGTTACCTGTTGAGATCCATCCAACAAATTGTCATCAACGATTGTAAACTCAGTTATAACTTGAGTATAACCTGCTGGCATTGTGACAGGATTACTTACGATGATTTCATCTGAGTTGCTTGAAAAAAACGTAATGGGAATATCACGAGACACAGGTGATGCAATGGTTAATATGCCCTGGACTGTGTGATCAGTTTCAGAGACAGCAGGTAAACAATCAAAAGTGAATACAGGAAAATTATTTCCTTCCAATTGAAGATTTGTGAGATTGGTCAGGTTCTCAAAACTTTCTGGCAGGATGTTCAGTTGATTGAATCTTAAATCCAGATTATTCAGTTTCGGAAGATTTCCAAAACTGTCAGGCAGAAACGACAGGTTATTATTTTTTATAATTAGCGTTGTCAGTTCGGAAAGATTTCCAAAATTGTCAGGAAGGCTGTATATTTTATTTACGCGTAAATCAAGGATTGCCAAATGTTGAAGATTAACAAATGACTCTTTAATATTACCTCCAAGAAAATTTCCCATATTATACCGGCGCATTTCCATTTGAATGACATGCGTTGCATCATCATTACAGGTAATACCCCACCATGAACATTCAGTCCCCCTATCTCCTAACCAATTTGTATTGTACTGCCAGTTTTCACCATCAGTACTGTTATAAAAATCAACAAGGGCTTGCCTTTCGGACTCTGGAATCATTAATGGTATAATGGTTATGGTCTTACTTGCAGGTTGCCATCCCATTACCGAAGATGTAATTCGAATGCTTTCCATTGCAGTATCTGCGTTAAAAACAACTGTCAATGGGAATGCGGCAGATGTCGATCCACTGGAAAGCATAACTGTTTCAGGAATTTTAATCAATTCAGGATGACTTGAAATCAAAGATATATTTACATCTCCATCAACAGCCCGATCAAAAACAATCATTCCTTCACCGGCATCAGTTCCCTCGGTTATATTTTCAGGTACTGTGAGTGTCAAGACCGCAGTTTCATTGTCAAGAACATTTATTTGTCCTGTGCCGGTATAATACCCGGGGGATGTTGCAACAATGTCATGAATTGTTGGTCCCTGTAACAGAGTATTATCTGTTACCAATATGTCAAAGGTGGCATTATTCATTCCAGCATTAATGGTTGTGGTGGATTGAATGGAAAGATTGGAAGGGTTGGCAGATAAATAAATGACCAGGTCATTTTCAGGTTCGGGTTCAACAATCACTGTTCCTGTAAACGAACCTATATTTTCAGGGACACTTTCAGGTAACTGAAGTGTCAGGAATGATACTGGTGTCGTGATCACCATTGTAAGATCAGTTGCTCTGTCTGTATAATAATACAAAGAATCCTCTATCCAGAATCGCCAGATGCCATTGACAGTTTCGTTATTGAACGCCTGTGATGATATTGAATATGTATCAGTAGGCGATTCTGAACTAATGATAATTAGGGTTCCTGAAGGTGATCGTGCATAGAATGTATCGGGCTGTTTCAGAGAATCTCCTCCAAATGGATTCCATTTAAAGACAATCTTCCAGTCAAGAATCGGTAGTTGATGATCAATCTCAATTTCAGTCCATTGGTATGCATCCCATGTATTTTGGGGCCTGGTATTATGATTTATTGGCGGGCTGTCAGGAATTTCAATGAATATAACCCCATTATCCATAATATTGATGCTATCCGAACCAGAATCGTTCCCATTTACTGATGCATGAATTGTAGCTGTTTGAATTTTGTCACGAAGCCCATCAACCGTTGCTGTCGCCTCAAAAACCACAGATGTCAGGCCTTTTGGGATGGTGACAATTTCCGGTACAGTCAATACATTTATATCAGTTGATGACAGATATACATCAATATTTCCACCTACTGGATGCTCTGAGATAATTGTTCCTTGAACAATATCACCTTCAACCGCACTGTCTGGTAGAGATATATTCAGTTGTGCTGTTTCGTTATCAAGGATTTTAATGATACCTTTTCCGGATGAATAATCAGGCGCACTGGCCATAATAAATTGTGTTGATGTGCCATCTAAAAGATTATCATCCTGAACGACAAATTCAAAATTAGCCTGAATATTTCCAGCTTGAATTGTCAGTGTTTTGGGGAGTGATAATTCATCAGGAGAACTGGTGGAAAGTTGAACAAGTAAATCAGTATCTGGCGCAGGGCTTGCCGCAACGATTCCGGAAAGATTGCCTGATCCTTCAACTGCACTTTCAGGAATGGTAACCACGAGACACACAGCAGATTCTATTTTTATTGTGATATTCAATGCCTGATGGCCGCCATCGCCGTATATGTCTTCAATCCAGAGCCGCCATTTACCTTTCGAAGATGTATCCTTGAAACTTTCGGTTGTGACAGAGTATGTCCCGCCTGAAGTCCCTGATGCGATTGTGAATTTTGTTCCTAAAGGAGACATAACATGGAATGAGCCTTCATCAAAATATTCATCAGTATTCCATGTATATAGAATGGTCCATTTGCTGATGGGGATATCATCGTCAATGTTAATTTCAGTCCAGCTAGCTTTTTCCCAGGTATTCATTTCAAAATCATAAATTCCAGGGCTGTCTGGAATGGTGTAAGTTAATTGGTTTGCATAAGATGTGATTACTGCAAAACAGGTGATTGCCGTTGCAATTAATAAAATTAATCGTTTTTTATACATGGTTGCCTCCCTGGTGATTTATTAACATTTTTTCAAAAAGAGTATTTGAAAAGGATTTGCCCAATTCTTAGTTTGAAATCATATTCATAATAAACAACAGATCATCAAATCCAACCTGTTTATCACTCATTATCTGCATATCAACATGAATCCCAGTAAAAACCTGCAACATCATCACCATATCAGCCAGATCAATCTTTCCATTGTTGTTTAAATCATAGACAAAACCACTATCTTCAACAGTAAACATCGCCATTTTTGCCCCTTGCAAGCCTGAGGGATCAGTGGCTGTAAACAGGATTGTTTCATATCCAATCCAATGTTTATCTGTTAATGAAATGGATGCAACCTGATCCTTTATTGAAACAACCAGATTCCTTTCTCCACTTGTTGTCCATGTAATTTCGTTAACTTCATTATCCACATCTGTTACATGATTATCCAGCATAATGGGTTGAAAATACGCATAATTATAAATAGTCTGACCCGGTATATCAAGGACAACCGGACGATCATTCACAGACCTGACAGTAAAAATTGCACTGGCACTGGCTTTGTTTCCATCCGGATCTTCTGCATGAAACGTAATTGTTTCTGCACCATTCCAGTTGTCATCAAGGGCTGAGATCATGGCATTTCTATCATTATTGATAGTAACGTTGAGATCGTTATTGCCACTGTATGTCCATGTGATTTCATGATTTTCATTGTTGCCATCTGTAATGTGATTATCCAGTTCTATGGGAATAAAGTTTTCGCCTTCATTGACTGTCTGCGATGGAATTTCAGAAATAACTGGCAGCATTGAATTATCTGCCTTCAGGAAAAAATCCTGGCGACAACGTTCATCAGCAGGCACCTTTACCGGCGATACGATTAAATCTTCATATCCTTCATATTTAACTTCAATTTCATAGTTATTTAAAGGTTTGACTGCTCTAAAATATTTCCCGCTGGTCGCGCTTGTCAATCGTCTGAGTATTTTTCCACCTGTACGAACATATATAACTGCGCCTTTAATGGGGTTATTGGTGGCAGCATCGAATACATATCCCCACAATGTTCCATTTGATGGATTATTGGCATTGTTAATCTGAAAATGATTGATGCCTGATTCAGTGATCGCACCATATTTATCAATGGCCTGAACTTTCCAGTAGACTGTTGAACCATCCCAATCTTCTGGAAGATTGATTTCATGAAAATTATCAGTGAGATGGGTTATTTTTATTCTGTTTTCAGTTTCATCAAACTGTTCAGTGTCTTTTTTGAAAAATAATGTATATGACAGGTGATCATTATCCGGGTCAGTGGTTTCTTCCCAGGATA
>PEAL01000178.1 GCA_002753725.1 Deltaproteobacteria bacterium | reverse complement strand
TCAATCCCACGTTCTTTTTTCTCTGCATCAGTCATTTCGAAGATGTCATCTTCAATAGGATCTGGCAAATCATAGCCTTCTTCAACACCCTTAAGACCTGCGGCAAGCATGACTGAAAAAGCCAGATAAGGATTGCAAGAAGGATCTGGGGCTCGGAATTCCATTCGCGTCGCCAGTTCTTTCCCTGGTTTGTACATGGGCACACGGATCATTGCAGAGCGATTTCGTCTGGCCCATGAAATATAGACCGGTGCTTCATATCCTGGAACCAGTCGTTTATAGGAATTTACCCATTGATTGGTCACTGCAATGATTTCACGAGCATGTTTCATGAGACCCGCAATATAGCTTTTTCCAAGGGTTGACAGATTGTATTTGTCACTGCCATCAAAAAACAGATTCTTTTTGCCCTCAAACAAGGATTGATGGACATGCATACCACTACCATTTTCACCGAAAATAGGCTTGGGCATGAATGTGGCATAATAGCCAAATTTTCGAGCAACCTCTTTGACCACCAGACGATATGTCATTGTTTTATCAGCCATGCTAAGACCAGTATCATATCTAAGGTCAATTTCATGTTGGCTGGGTGCAACTTCGTGATGGCTGTATTCTACCTGGATACCACAATCCTGTAGTGCAAAAATGGTTTCTCGTCTCAAGTCAGCGGCCATATCCAATGGTCGACTATCGAAATAGCCTCCACGATCAATCCCTTTGGGTTCTGAGGAATCTTTAAAATAAAAATATTCCAGTTCAGGGCCTATATAATAGGTATATCCTTTTTTCGCAATTGCGTTTAAAAGCTTTTTAAACGTATAACGAGGATCGCCTTCATAGGGGGTACCATCTGGATTTAAAATATCGCAGAACATTCGCGCAACCGGTCGTTCATCCGGGCGCCAGGGTAAAAATTGAAACGTTTTGGGGTCAGGCATTGCCACCATATCACTTTCATGAATACGGGCAAAACCTTCAATAGACGAACCATCGAACCCCATACCTTCTTCCAGACCATTTTGAAGCTCTGACGGTGTAATGGCAAAACTTTTCAGCAGTCCAAGGACATCGGTAAACCAGAATTGGATAAAACTCACATTCTTGTCTTTGACAATTCTCAAAACATCTTCTTTGGATTCACAAATAATCGACATTAAAACCTCCTTTTGGTTTTGCAACGATAATCATTTTATTGCATTGTCGTTGCACTTTTTATTCTATAAAAAATTCAAAAGCATCATTGATTTGATTAATATTAATTGTTGATTTCTTCTCTATATGAGCATAGAGTGTGCCAATTTTAAAAAAGACACAGGCATCCAATTATATCTTATTGATTTTCTAAGAAAATCAAATTTTATTTATCCCTGTAAATCGGATTTTTATTGATTTAAAAAGATACAAATATGTCAAAAAAATAACAGATAACACAATTTTGTGCTAACACAAAGAAAAAGCGTACAAATGAAAAAAAATTCCTCTGACAGCATGACCATAACCGAACGAAAAATTATTACGATTACTTGCCTGGGCCATTTTTTAAGTCATTTCAACATGCTTTTTTTTCCAGCATTGGTCCTACCTTTGGCCAATTATTATGGTACAGATTTGTCTGATATTGTTGGTCGGTCTTTCTGGATGTATTGTTTTTTTGGAATTACTGCCTTGCCCTGGGGGATTGCTGCTGACAGGTGGGGTGCAAGGCGCTTGATGATGATCTTTCATATTGGTGCAGGGATGTGTTGTTTTTCTGCTGCCCTATGGATGGATAATCTATTGATCATGTCAATATGCCTGGCAGGGCTGGGGGCATTTTCCGGGATATATCATCCCACAGGACTGGGCTGGATTTCCCGTTCTGTTTCTCGCATCAGTTTCGGGATGGCAATCAATGGTATTTTTGGAAACCTGGGGCTTGCTGTTTCACCATTGGTTGCTGGTATTTTAAATTGGATGTATGGAATCAAAGCTGTTTTCTGGTTTGCTGGTGCGATTAATTTGATGGGGGTATTTGTTTTGGTGGGACTGCCGGTTCCATCAGAGATACAAGGAAAGGTTTCAAGAAACTATTCCGGAAAAAACATGATCAAACCGTTTATAATGCTGTTATTGGCCATGATGTTAGGCGGTGTGGTCTATCGAGGAGCAACGGTCATATTGCCAGCCTATTTTGAACTGAAAAATCAGGGCATTTTCGACTTTTTTATTCGATTATCTGATCAACTGTCACCGAACGTTATTGCAACGATGACAGTCACTAGTGTATTTATCGCCGGTATGATCGGTCAATATACAGGGGGACGAGTTGCTGAACATTTTGATTTGAGAAAATGCTATCTGATCTTCCATGTGATCACCATACCAATGGTCATCACAATGGCATGTGTTTCAAATGTGATGCTGGTTGTGGCAACAATGCTCTATTTTTTCTTTTTACTGGGTATGCAGCCCATTGAAAATACACTCGTAGCAAAACTATCTCCCCCTCAATTTATTCATTCAGCGTACGGAACAAAATTTATTTTAACCTTTGGTGTGGGAGCATTTTCTGTGAAAATGGTTGCCGCCATTGAAAGACACACAGGAATGTCATCTATTTTTCTTACACTGGCAGGTATTTCTTGCTTGCTGGTATTATCGATCCTGGGACTGATTGCTGTCACTCAAGGTATATTCCAGACATTGGGCAAACAAAAGCAGACAGAGCATAATACATCCGATTGAAATGCCCAAAACAAAAGGATAGGTGGGTATTTGCAAGGTGGAAGAAACTTCTCCGCTTGCTCTTAAATCCAATGCATACCAAAAGCTTTGCCAGGCGATTAACCCAAAAAAGCCGGTAGAAATAATCGAATACACACTGTGAATGATACGTTGTGTGGCCTGAGAAAATTTTTTTACAATAAAATCAACGGCAATATGGCTGTGTGTCATGGATGTGTTTGCCAATGAAAAGGAAACGAACAACGCCCCAATCAATCCAATTGTTTCATAAACACCAGGAATAGGGCATCTCAAAAAACGCAAAAAAACATCGATACAAGTCAGTACCATCATGGCTAAGACAGACAGTGCAGCAGCCCAATTAAATAGTAAGACTGATGGGTAAAGGTGATGGATAAAGTTTAAAGGCTTCATGTTCGTTTAATTCTCCTCAGGTATCTATTAAAAAAAAAGGATAGATGATATATTCCAGCTTGTAAAGGAAATATTTTTATTCTGACCCTATTCCGCTTTTTCAATTTTCCATCATCTTAGGAATACTCGAAAAATAAGTTCCCCATTTTAGATTGGAGTCCCAAAGCTTTAGCTTTGGGAGTTACAGAAAAATGGGCGCATTGAAAATCTAAGGAACTCCCAAAGCTAAAGCTTTAGGACTCCACTATTCATCGAATTAAGGATCGTGTCTCCGAAATTAAAATGGGGAACTTATTTTTCGAGTTTTCCTTAGGAATCACGATTAAATAACTTTAACAGTTTCATAGATCAATAAATCAATAGATCGGATATAAAAAATATGAAACGTATGTCATTGAATAAAATTCACCTTAAAACGGCTTTAATCGTACCATTTATAGTGTTGATTGTTTTAGCCGTAGGACTGGTTGGTTATTTGTCTTTTTATAATGGACAGAAGGCTGTGAATAATGTCGCATATCAGCTACGAAGTAAAATATCGAAACACATTGAAAGCCATTTGCATCATTTTCTGAGAACGCCGCAACTGATTAACCAATTAAACGCAAACGCCATGCAACAAGGCTGGTTGGATGCCACAAAACCGAAGGTTTTAGAGTATCACTTTTGGCAACAAATTCGAATCTTCAAAACGGTCACAAGTATCTATTTTGGAAATACACAGGGAGGCCTTGTGAACAGCGGTCGTGAAGGCGCAAGCGGCTTTCAGTATGTTATTGAGACCGAAGACTTTAAGCGTGGGCCTTTTAAAAAATTTATTACAGATAATTCAGGAAATCCTGTTGATTTGCTTGTGACAGTCCAAAATTTTGATGCTCGAACACGCCAGTGGTATAGCGGCGCTGTAAATAAAGGAACAAATTTTTGGAGTGCTGTTTATGTTCTTTTTACCGGGAATGATTTGGCCATCGCTGCCAGCCGTCCTGTTTATGATAAACAACAAAGTCTGCTGGGTGTAACCTCGGTTGATATTTTTCTTTCTCATATCAGCAATTTTTTAAAAAAACTCTCAATTGGCAAAAAAGGATCTGCGTTTATTCTTGAACGATCAGGGCTATTGATTGCAACATCAACGGATGAAAAGCTTTTCACTGAATCACAAAAAAATAAGCAATACCGACGACTTAAAGCAACAGAAAGCACCACCCCTTTGATCCGATACGCTGCTGAATCAATACTTCAACAATTTGGCGATTATAATGCTCAGTCCTACGGCTAAAACAACAGTTTTAAGATCGCCGGGCAACGATATTTTTTACAGACTTTACCTGTACAGGATGAACATGGCCTTGACTGGCTGATTGCTGTCGTTGTCCCTGAAGCAGATTTTATGGAACAAATTGAGGCGAATAATCGTCTTACCGCTTTTCTTATTATCACCACATTAGTGATTGCGATTTTTATTGGCATTTATACAGCGCAGAGCATTGCCAGGCCCATTTTTAGACTTAATGACGCTGCCCTAAAATTATCAAAAGGTGAATGGGAACAAACAATTGGCACTGATGGTCAGGTTGTTGAAATTAAAACATTGACACAATCGTTTAACCAAATGGCGGATCAACTGCATCAAATGCTGAACAGTCTAAATTGTGAAATTTTAGAACGTAAACAAGCCGAGGCATTACTACAAGAGAGAGAAATTCTCTTACGAACATTGATTGAAACGATACCTGATCTTATATGGCTGAAAGATAAAGAGGGTGTTTATCTTTCTTGCAATCCAAAATTCGAACGTTTTCTGGGTACACATGAATCCAATATTGTGGGTAAAACAGATTATGATTTTATAGATAAAGAGTTAGCAGACTTTTTCCAGGAGAAAGACAGAATTGCCATGTCAGCCGGTAAATCCGTTGTGAACGAAGAAGAAATTATTTATGCTGATGATGGTCATAGAGAAATGCTCGAAACCATCAAGACCCCCATGTACGATTCTGAATCCAGGCTTATTGGCGTATTAGGCATTTCACGAGATATCACCGAACGTAAAAAGGTGGAACAGGCCCTCCGCCGAGAAAAAGAATTTACGGAAACAGCAATACAAGCTCTGAGAGATACATTTTTTCTCTTTGATCCATCCAGCGGCAAGGCCTTACGTTGGAACCAATCGTTCAAAGACATCTCAGGCTTTACTGACGAAGAAATTGCCAGAATGCCTGCCCCCAATACCTATTACGGCCCAGAAGATTTGAAAAAAGCCAATGTTTTCACTGAACATGTTATAAAAACGGGAACAGGGTCTATAGAATTGGATTTGATTTGTAAGAATGGGCGCAAAGTCTCTACTGAATATAATGTCTCGGTCATCAACGATGAACTGGAAAATCCGAAATACATTATTGCTATTGGTCGTGACATCACTGATAGAAAAAAAATGGAATTACAACTTCAACAAAATCAAAAAATAGAGGCCATTGGTATATTGGCAGGAGGAATTGCTCATGATTTCAACAATATACTGAGTATTATTACAGGAAATGTTTCAACTGTTTTGTCTCTATACAATCAAGACGAAGAGCTATTTGACATTTTATCAGAAATTCAGGATGGCGCAAAACAGGCTCAAAATTTAACGCAACAACTTCTTACCTTTGCTAAAGGAGGCGCTCCTATCAAAAAGGTTGCTAATATTAATCATCTGATCAAAGCATCCGCTCAATTTGTCAATAGAGGATCACAATCTAAATGCAAATTTGATCTTTCAATCGATTTATGGCCCGCCGAAGTTGATGCGGGACAATTAAATCAAGTGATCAACAATTTGGTTATCAATGCAAATCAAGCAATGCCTCAAGGTGGCGTTATTACCATTAAAACTGAAAATATAGCCATTGATGATGAAAACAAACTTTCTTTAAAAGAAGGATCATACATCAAAATTACAATTGAAGACCAGGGCGCAGGCATTTTGAAAAAACAGCTTCAAAATATTTTTGATCCATTTTTCACAACAAAGCAAAATGGCAGTGGGCTGGGGCTTGCTACGACATATTCGATTATTAAAAGGCATGGTGGTCACATTACAGTCTATTCTGAAATCGATAGAGGTACTGCTTTCTATATTTATCTGCCAGCATCATCAAGGGGTAAAGAAAAAATTGAAGAAAAGAAAAACCATTTGCATCAAGGTCACGGCAAAGTCCTTATTATGGACGATCAAGAGCCTATCTTAAAAATGCTGGGAAGGATGTTAAATCGCATGGGGTATGAAGCTGTATTTGCTACTGATGGTATTCAAGCCATCGAATTATTTCATGAAGCATACCACTCCCAAAACAAATTTGATCTGGTTATTCTTGATCTTACCGTTCCTGGTGGCGTTGGTGGCGCTAAAACGATACCCAAATTATTAAAGATTGATTCAACCATAAAAGCCGTTGTTTCCAGCGGTTACTCAAATGATCCTATCATGTCCAATTATAAAGAATATGGCTTTTGCGCCGTTGTACCGAAGCCATATACCAAAAATCAGCTAGCCAAACTGTTGAATACCATTTTCGGTGACGGATAGGTCTACAAGTGTAGACCTATCCGTTCGGTGAAAAGGAAAATGATTAAGGCTGGCGACATTAAAGCATTACCATCTTGAATATAAATATTTGAAATGTTATCAGTATCTTTGTCAAAAAAAATAAAATATTACATTGATTTATACTAAAAAACTGGTTATAAAATAAGGATATAAATATTAAATAATAAACATGATTATTGAGATTTCATATCAAATATAGATCACAGCGTTTCATTCTGAGGCAACAATAAGGAGCGGGAGATGATGAAGACCACCAACTTGAAATTCAAGATATTAATTGGATATCTTGTGGTAACAATGATGGCTATTGTCGTTGGTATGATGGCCCGGCATCAATTTTCAAAAATCAGTGACAGCATGACATTCCTGACAAAAGATGTTGCAAGTGAAGTGAAAATAGCGAACAAACTCTGTTCTGCGATTTTATCGACACGTTCTTTTGTGGAAAAGTATCTTTATTTGAACCATCCAGAAGATCGACGGGAAGCTGAATTTTATATTAAAAACGTGCAATCATGTTTGACCATATCCAAAGAAAAAGTCAAGTCTCCCAAGCGTTTTGAACCGTTTCATGTGATTGATAACCTGTCAAAAAATTATTTCGTTACGTATAGACAGGTTGTCGATGACATGGCGCTGGCCGAGCAAAAAAAACAACGTATTGTCCAGCACGCCAAAACAATTCGTTCCGATATTTCCACCCTTTTGCGTGAGAATAGAACAAATTCACAATTATTCGAATACTATATCAATGTGATGGATCAATTTGTTGAAATTGAACAAGAAATTTCAGTATTTATTTCTGACCCCCTGGTGGTTGTCAAAAAAGAATCTCATGAACGTTTGACAACCCTGATGATTCTCCTTCAAAATAATGATCAACAGAAAACAATGCAATTACCTGACCAGATCGATATATATATAAATGAAATTGAGGAACTAAATAAAATTAGAACAAGAATTACGCAAATGATCGATACCACGCTTATTCCACTGGCACCAAAGATGGAACTGTTGGCTATGAATGTGGCTGATTATGGATGGAATGAAGTTGATTTGTATCGGGAAGAATTGGTACAGACGATCAACATGACAGATCAATTTATTCTTGCAATAATAGCCATTACCATTTTATTAGGTTTTGGTGTGGGGTTGGTATTATCTCGTTTGATTATCAATCCTATTTCTGAAGTTGTGGATGGTTTAACCTCAAGCGTTGAAGAAGTTGAAAATGGATCGAACAGTGTTTCTGAATTGAGTAATCAACTGGCAGACCGATCGCTCGAACAGGCTGATGGCATCAACGAAAAAGCTGAGGCCTTGAAAAACATTTCTGATATCTCCAATCAAAATGCAAAACATGCCAGTGAAGCCGACCATCTTGTCAGCGAAGCAAACCAGGTTGTGGTAGAAGCCAATCAATCCATTGGAGAGTTAAACGCCTTTATGAAAGATATTCGTGATGCCAGCGAGAAAACATCAGAAATTATTAAAACCATTGATGAAATTGCTTTTCAGACCAACCTGCTGGCGTTGAATGCCGCTGTTGAAGCTGCCCGCGCTGGAGAGGCGGGCGCTGGTTTTGCTGTTGTGGCTGATGAAGTCCGAAATTTAGCCTTGCGATCGGCAGAAGCAGCAGGAAATACAGAACAACTCATTCAGAGCATTGTTGTTAAGATACAGGGGGGTACTTCTTTGGGAGAAAAAACAACAGAAGCTTTTGTTGAGGTCGCCTCCAGAGTATCTGGCGTTGGAGAACTTATCAGCTCTATCAGCACCTTATCCAAAGAACAGGCTCTTGCCATTGAAAAACTCAGTGAATCCATGACTCAGATGAAAGATGCGGTTCAACAGAATGTTGACAATGCTCATGAATCCGCCAGTGCCTCCAAACAGATGACTGATCAGGTCGATATTATGAAAGCATATGTGGAACAATTGGTGAATGTCATTGATGGCAATACAACGTCTGACCCCATAGAATCAGAGGAAGAAAACAATGACATGGAAGAATGGGAAATGGGGCAACACGTGTAAATGTAAAAAAAACACTCTAAATCCACGATTTTTAAAGGGAAAGGCTCATTATGGAAGGATTGGGCGGTCACACACGAATATTAATTGATTCCATCAAAAGATTGTTGCGTCGAGGCGCTTTGGGTAATTTGAAAAAAATTATCAATAAGTCTCATGCAGCAGATTTATCGGTCATTTTTCGTTCGCTTTCCATTGATCAGCAACTCAAAATTTTTCACATGATCAATGAAAAAGAAAAGCAGGGGATTTTACTCAGCGAACTGGATAAAGACTCTTTTCTGGATTTAACCAAAGAAATGAGTGTTCAGGCGCTGATTGATATTTTTGAGTTTATCCCCAGTGATGATTTAGCTGATATGATTGCTCGTCTTCCCCATGAAACGGCTGATCAAGTGTTGGAAGGCATGCGCAAGGAAAATTCTCAGGCAATTGAAGATCTCCTCCGGTATGATGATAAAACCGCTGGTGGT
Source organism: Deltaproteobacteria bacterium (assembly GCA_002753725.1). Classification (GTDB taxonomy): domain Bacteria; phylum Desulfobacterota; class Desulfobacteria; order Desulfobacterales; family Magnetomoraceae; genus Magnetomorum. The sequence goes on along the minus strand of PEAL01000178.1, from coordinate 1,204 downwards.
ATCATGGTGCCGAATTTTTATGCCATACAGGCAGAAAATACTGCTCAAGAAGCGATCTCGTCCCTTCAAAAAGAACATAAAGATGTTGAAATGCCTTTCTACCTGTATGTGATTGACGAATTTGATCGTCTGGTGGGGGTTTGTTCGTTACGGCAACTGGTGGTGGTAAAACCAGAAACATTGCTCAAAGATTTTATGAGTGTCAATGTTCTTTCTGTCCGAACAGACATGGATCAGGAAGAAGTGGCTAAAATTGTCGCCCGATATGATATCCTGGCCGTCCCTGTTGTGGATGAAAATCATAAACTGGTCGGTATTATTACAGTAGATGATGTCATTGATATTATACGGGAAGAAGCCACAGAAGATATTTTAAAGATGGTTGGTGCGGGTGAAGAATTTGCAGAAACCAAATCTATCCTCGGAAGCATCCGCAGTCGTCTGCCCTGGTTGTTTGCCAGTTGGTTGGGCGGAATCATGGCTTTTTTTATTATTGGTCATTTTGAACATGCGCTCAGCAAGCTTGCCTATCTTGCTTCTTTTATTCCCATTATTATGGGGATGGGCGGTAACGTAGGAACCCAATCATCAACAATTGTTGTCCGAGGGATTGCAACCGGTCGTATCAATATACGGGATATTTCCTCAGTGGTTTTAAAAGAACTGGCTGTTGGTTTTCTCCTGGGTGCTTTTTATGGTTTTCTATTGGGAACAGTGGCTTTTGGAAAATATAATATAGTGATGTTGGGTCTGGTTGTCGGTCTTTCTGTTATTTCATCTATGACGCTCGCCGCCTTAGTTGGTTCTTTTGTGCCGATGGTTCTTGCACGCGTTCATATCGATCCTGCCATTGCCACAGGCCCCTTTGTTACCACATCTATTGATATTGTCAGTGTCTATTTTTATTTTCAAATTGCAATGATTTTGTTGGGGTTGTGATAGAAAAGGGACCATCATATTTTTTCCTAACCCTGCCCAATGGCCACAACAGTAACAGTAATATTATATTTAGACTCGGTTACAGACAGTTGATCAAGCACATGCTCATCAGTAAAAGGTGCAAACATGGCGATGGTGATCGAGTCATGAGCTGTCTTTGTTGCATATTTTGCAGCCTGCGTGATAGCATCTTTCACTTCATATGCATTGACAAAGCTTTTGACCTCAATCAGACCTTTTTTTTCACCTTTACATAATAAATGCA
>PEAL01000177.1 GCA_002753725.1 Deltaproteobacteria bacterium | reverse complement strand
TATTTGACAAAAGAAATGGCGGGATCAACACCTTCGGGAATAACCTTAATTATTTCGGGATCAAATCCATGATTGATCATCACCTGTTTACAAAAAGACGTGGGCGTCCAAAGCTGATCCGCATAATGCATCGGTTCTATCCAATCATCCGGTAAACGCGTGGATTCCCATACCGTGTATCCAATTTTATACCCTGGGATGGCGGGAAGAATATTCATTCGGCAGCCATAGGTAATGATTATATTGACAATCTGTTCCTCTGTGTGTTTCTCAAAAGCTGCATCGGTTTCTTCCTGATGGCGGGATGGAAAACCAAGGTCTGTTTTGACAAACGGCACACGTTTTCCCAATTGATTAAAAAAATTGCTGGAATGGATATTGTAACCCGTATGACCCGACATATAACCGATGCCATGAACAAGATATGGTTTCGATATTTTTAGATCATCCTCAAAGGAAATGGGCGCTATTGTTTGTTGGCAGGTTTCTTGTGCAAATAATTGAAGGGCATTTTGAATGCTTTGAACAACAAACATATAATCATCCGGTTTATTTTGTCGAAACAACCGCATATCTGGATACCAGTCAGACATATCTTTATTTTCACCCCATCGCCAATCCGGGGAAAATGGAAGTGCAACCCAAACCTTCTGTCCCATTGCTCCGGCAAGATGCGCCACAGAAGTATCTGTGGTGATGACAAGATCCATCTGGCTGATAATTGCCGACGTATCTTCAAAGTTTTTAATGCAATGTTTCATGTCTGTAATAGGTGCATCCGGATAATTCTTAATGTCTTCTGAATGGGGACCCATCTGAAGGCTGAAAAAATGAACACCAGGAGAATCGAACAGTGTTGAAAAAAATTCTAACCCGTAAGACCGCTTATCCAGATGCTGATGAACGCCACCACTTGCCCAGACAAGGCCAATTTTAAGCCTGGTTTGATAGGGATGAATGCATTCTTGAATACTTTCTTTGATCGTTTCAGGCGGTTTTATGTATGCCTTATTTTCTGGAAATTTTTTCAAAATATGCGGCAAAGAGCCAAGGGGAAGGTGATAGTCTGCATCGGGCAAGGGGTCACCTCCGGATATCAATGTGTCAATGCCCTGAATGGTTGACAATAATGACGTCAATTCAGGATTGGTTTCAAGTATCAAACAACCATTCTCTTTTGAAATCATGGATAAAAAGCGTAAAAAGAAAAGTGTATCACCAAAGCCCTGTTCCGAGTAAATCAGAAGTTTCTTATCTGTCAGCACCTCACCATTCCATCGTTTGCCAGGCATGTTTCGAATTTGACAGGGAAATTGACTGGATTTCCAACGCCATTCATATTCTTTGAAACCATTTTCAACGTCGCCTTTACGAAGCAAGCTTAAAGAAAGGTTATAATGTGCGTCGGGAAAATCATTTGACAGAGTCAGTGCCTGTTGTAATGCATTGATCGCAGCATCTGTTTTTTCTAATAAATAGTTGATTCCGCCCAGATTGTTCCACGCTTCAACGTGGTATGGATTTTTTTGAACAGCTTGTTGAAAAAAAGTTTTGGCAGAATCAATGTCTTTTGCAAATTGTGATGCCACACCAATGTTGTTCAATACTTGGACATGATCAGCATCCAATGTCAATGCATCCGTGTACATGTCAATGGCGGATAAATAATCCCTGTCGGATAATAATTGATCCCCTTTTTCACAAAAGATATCTGCCAGCTCTATGATCAATCGTTCAATAACAGGTGTCCAGTGTCCGGGCTTTGATTGACGCATCAGTTTCATTGTCGGATACCAGGGCGAATCTGTACGATTGAGCATCCATCGCCAGTCAGGCGTATAAGGCAACAATAACCAGATTCTTTTTCCCAAAGCCCCTGCCAGATGTGCAGGAGCGGTATCTACTGAAATGAAAGCATCCATGCACATCATGGCAGCAGCGGTGTCATAAAAATCTTCAATATGGTCGGATAAGTCAATAATGGTATCTTTCGGATTGTCTTTGAGGAGATTTTTTTGAAAACAGTAAAACCTGATATGTTGAAGATGTAACAAAGGGGCAAGCGTTTGAAGTGATATGGATCGGTTTTGATTGTTGGGATGCTTGGAATCTCCTGTCCAAATGAGTCCAATAGTCACAGATTTATTTGATGGTTGAACGATGGTACTAAAGCGGTTAATATCATCCGTGAAAATATTGAAATATGGAATTTGGGCAGGAATAGTATTCTCTTTGGTTTTCAGCAAAAAAGGCAATGACACCAGATGGATCTGATAGTCAAAATCCATTTCAGAGGCATTGGAAGTGGCTCGATCAACGCCACTTGCTGTTTCCATCAGACGCGTCAGATTAGGAAATGTACCGGCTACCGTTGTTGCTCCATATTTCTTTAGTATTGGTGCATATCGAATAAATTGAATAATATCTCCAAAACCTTGTTCAGAATAGAGCAGTATGGTTTTATTTTCCAGAGATTCCCCCTGCCAGAAAGGAATATTATGTTCAGGATCATTTAAGAAAGCATCGCATTTGAGGCGCCATTGATATTCTTTGAAACCATCAATAAAATTACCTTTTAACAGCAACGCATGAGCCAAATTTTTATGGGTTGGCGCATTTGTTGGATTGATGAAAAGAGCCTCATGATACCAGTCAATGGCTGAATCAATTTTATTTCTTTTTTCACAAATAACACCCATATTTGTGTAAACAGGAGCATACAGGGGATTAATTTTCATGGACAATTGATACCATGATTCAGCCTGATCAAATTGTTGCTTGTTGAAATAATGATCGCCATTTTTTGCACATTCTACTGAAAGCGATTCAACTACTTGATGGATAACCGATTCCCAGTCACCGGCTTTGGGTTGTCTAAACAGTTTGAGCGTAGGATACCAAGGGGAATCATTGCGGTCGAGCATCCATCGCCAGTCAGGGCCAAAAGGAATCAGCACCCAAACCGGTTTTCCCATTGCGCCAGCTAAATGTACCGTTGATGTATCCACTGAAATAACCAAATCCAAATGATGAATGGCAGCGGCTGAGTCTGAAAAATCATCCACATAAGGGTTTAAATCGATAATATATTCATTTTTACCTGATAAGCCCCGTTCTCCGATTTGAAGGCTGAAAAAAGCAATTTCATTGGTGTGTATCAGGCTTAATAGTGGATGAAATTTTTCTATAGGAATGGATCGTAAATGATCTTCAGGATGTTTTAAAGAGCCAGCCCAGGCGATACCGATTTTCAATTTTGCCGGATGATTCCGGACAATGGAAATCCATTCTCCAACAGTTTCAGGTGGATGAATATAAGGAATATTTGTGGGGATCGTATCAATATCCGTTTCAAATATAGCGGGTAAACTGAGCAATGGAATTTGATAGTCAAAATTGCTCATGGGTTCTTGATGAAATACACGGTCAAGTCCTTGAACCGTTGACAGTAAACGCACCATTTTTGGAAAAGTTCCAAAAGTAACGGTTCCCCCTTTAGACTTAATCATGGGGGCATAACGAATAAATTGAATAATATCGCCAAAGCCTTGTTCAGTGCATAAAAATAGCGTTTTTCCCTTAAAACGTTGCCCTTTCCAGAGTGGAATTTCATCAAACAAACGGCTTTTATAATCTGCGCACTTCAACCGCCATTCATAATTTTTAAACCCTTGTTTTAATTGTCCTTTCAGAAGTTGAGCATGGGCAAGGTTACGATGAGGTTCTGCTCGCCTGGGATTCAGCGCTATTGATTGTTGATAATATTCAATGGCTGCATTTAGGTGATTTCGCTTTTCCTCGATAACCCCCATTTCATCATATACATCTGCATCTTTTGGGTTCTTTTCAATGGCAATTTTGCAATATTCATGTGCTTTCTCAATATTTCCTTTCACGCGATGAATAATTGCAATAAGACGATAATGCAATGAAGACTCTGGATTATATTTCAAAGCGAGTTGAAAGCAATTCATGGCAGAGTTTAAATCATTTTTCTTGCGATAAACGAGACCTAGATTACTGTGCAGGTAGTCTGAATCTGGGGATAATTGCACCAAACGTTGATACATTCTGATGGCATCATTCAGACGATTTTTATTAAACAGTTGAATGGCTGTTTTGTTTGCCTGATTGATAACGTCAACCTTATTTGAATGCTTCTGTATGTTGCTCAGTGCCTGAGCGATTGCTTCAATGACAGCACAATAATCACCCGGTGTTTTTTGACGAAACAGTTTGACCGTTGGATACCAGGGTGAGTCTTCTCGATCTCTCATCCATCGCCAATCCGGTGCAAAAGGAAGCATAACCCATGTTATTTTTCCCATAGCCCCTGCTAAATGTGCTGGAGCGGTATCGACAGAAATGATTAAGTCAAGAGCACTGATTGCTGTCGCTAAATCAGCAAAATCATATATAAGATCACTTAAGTCAACCACTGGCATTTTTTCTGTCTGTTTTAAAGCCGTTGCAGCCGGACCTTTTTGCAGGCTAAAAAGGACAATGCCTTTGATTTGTGTCAATGGGTAAAATTGTTCAAGTGTACAGGATCGATTTTTATCATCTTTGTGAACCGGACTTCCCGCCCATGCAATACCCACACGAAACCCCTCCATCATTTGAATAGTCTGAACAAGAATTGCTTTTTCAGGCTCAGGGGGAAATAAATAGGGCATATCTGATGGAATAGTATCAAGGGTTGTTTCAAAGATGCAGGGTAAACTGGCAATGGAAGCATGGTAATCTACCGGCGGAAGTGCCTCACCATGAACAATGATATGATCGAAATATTGAATACTTTCACACAGGCGGACCAGATGCGGGTGTGTTTCCAGGATGATGGTCCCTCCGCGTTTTTTGATCTCAGGTAAGTATCGAATAAATTGAATAACATCGCCATATCCTTGCTCTGGATAGAGCAGTAAGCGTTTTTTGGGAAAAGGGCTGCCATCCCATTGAATGGATTGAAAGGTTCGTTGTTCCAGATCAGGTCGTTTCAATCGCCATTCATATTCGGGAAAGCCTTGCTTGTAATTACCGGCAAGAAGGAGCGTAATGCCCATATTGCTGTGTGCATGGGAATAGTTTGGATCAATTGCAATGGCACGTTCATACCAATTGATGGATTCTCTCAAACGTCCCAGCTTTTCAAGAGTAAATGCCATATTGTGACATGCAATAGCATAATCGGGTTTGAGGCTCAGTGCTTTTTGGTAAGCGGCAATGGCTTCATCCATACGATAAAGACGATGAAAGGCTAATCCCAGATTACTGAAAGATTCAGGGAGGCTTGGAAGGATCGCAATAGATTTTTGAAAATACTCTACAGCCGTTTCCCATTGGCCTTTTTCATAGTAAATTCGGCCCATGTTACAAAAAGCATGAGCATGCTCGCTGTCCAATTGGATGGCCTTCTCAAAGCAGGCAAGGGCCTTGTCAATTTGGCCCTTGCCTAACAACTGGATACCTTGTTCGTTCAGTTGATTTGCACGTTCGCTATTTAAATGATTCATTGCGCTCAACTATTTTGCTTGCGTTTGTTTTAACAACTCACTTTTTTTCTGAGCGGCTTCAGCTTCTTCGTTACTGCCAATTTTCAAGTAGAAAGTACTTAAACTTGTCCAGACTGCCGGGTTTTTGGGTTCAAGTTCAATCGCTTTTGTCAGATACTTTGCAGCCTCATTAATATGACCACTTGCGGAGTAAACATCAGCAATATTCATCAATGCATTAATATGATTGGGGTCAATCTCCAGGGTTTTCATGAACATGATTTCGGCAGATTCCATGTTGCCCAGTGCAAAGGAAATAACACCCAAATTATTATGGGCATCTGTATTCTCCGGATCCTGAGCTAAAACATCCTCAAAACATTGAATCGATTCTTCAACTTTTCCTTCAGCAAACAATTGTTCTCCGTTTAAAAGTTGATCTTTTCTTTCATATACACCGGGTTGGTCATTTTTTTGAACACATCCTTTTGATTTCAAGGTCTCCTCCAAAGTTTGTCGATTGGGTGCATTTATAAAACCATTGGCCAGATAAAGTGATTTAAAAGAAATATTGCGGATAGGATCTTCCGCATCATTAATATCCGTATACGGAAGGATAAAAGCATCCCAGTTGGTCTGCATTATTTTTTTATCGGTAACAATACTCATACTACGCAATTTCAGATCTTTTAAAAACGTTGTATAATACTCATGAGATTTACGCTCGTCATGGCGAATACAAAATTTCATACCCGGAAATTGATTGAGATTACCGATGGTTGTTGATTCAACCCCTGTCCATAATAACACAACAGCAGAAAAATTTTCAGAATACAGTTTTTGGATGAAAGGCATTAAACCCGAATTGTCTGCTGAAAAGGTGCCGGGTTCAGGAATATTCATTGAAAAAGAAGGTTGTACTGAGGGAGTGGTTGATTGTTCATTTGACTGTTCCTTTTCAAATCGTTTGAGCAATTCCCTGGTCGCTTTGAATGGATCGTCATCGTTTTGTTCTTGTATTTCGGGAGCAATATCTTCTTCTATAGGTTTGGATAATGTTGCCTGAAAACCAGCTATCTGGGCGGCATCTGTGGCAATCGCTTTATTGATATAATCAATGGCCAGGTCGTTTTTTCCTTGTTTTTGTAATATCAGTCCAAATAAATACAGAGCATTTGCATTACGTGGGGATTCCTGAAGAAATCTGCTGCAATCGGCCTCTGCTTGATCGAATTGCTGTTTTTTGTAGGCCAACACAGCCTTATCCAAAGATGATGAATGGGCCAGGTTTGTATCAAAATTCATAAAAATATCTCCTTATTTCGATAAATATTTAATTTCTTGCTTTAATCTAAAAAGGGTAACGTATTAAAAGATGTTTCCTAAGTATAAATCAGGCCATTGTTTATTAAGTTATGATAGAGATTTGAATATAAAATAGTCATGCGAATATTAAAATATTATTCGGCTTTTTTTCAGTTATCTTTAGGAGTGATATTGGGTGTTCATATTTAATGAAACAAAATTTTTGCTTATCCACCAACCTGGCAGCATGACGTCCCCAGACAGGACTGTTTTATGCCAGGAAGAGTTCCTTGACCAAGAAATTCATCATTAATAAAAAAAATCGAAGTGCAATTTTTATATGCATATGAAGGAATGAGTCCATAAAAATCTATGCGCTTATATCCACTTGACATAAGAAATTTAACACCATCATGATTTTCTTGATTATCGGAATTATCATAGATGATAAAACCATTTTGCTTTAATTTTTGAACACAAGTTACCACACATTGATTTCTGTTGATTCCATCGATAATGATAATGTCAAAACAGTGATCAGGATATTTCAATATTTCATCTGCATACGCTTTCTCTGATTCTATCAGAGACAATCTGACATTTTGAGGTAAATTTTTAAGTTGAAAAAACCAGGCTGGATCGTGTTCTACAGAATAAACAAAATTTACCCTATCAGCCCACCAGAAAGTAGATTGTCCAGTTCCATATTCAAATATATTGAAATTTTCTTTTATTTTAGTCTCAATAAACTCTATTGCAGGGTACGTATACCAGGGAATCGCCATTGAGTGCTGATTAATCGGTTTGTTGTGAATCAATGAATTAATCCAACCTGAAGACTGCAAATAATTATTATTTTCTTCAAGGTGCTTAGATATTTCATCCCAGTCTACAGATAAGATAAGAGAATGCGCTAAAAGGATGTGAACCCCCATTTTTTTTAAAATAGGACAAAGTATGATTGATTGTCTATAATCATTTGCTGCTTTTTGAAAATTTTTTTTGTTAAATTCATTTTCTGCAGTCATAAATAACCGGGCTGATTTTTCTGCAACTTCAAAAGAAATGTTGCCTCTCTCGACAAGTAATTTTATCAAATCTTCTTCTCGCATTTTTTATATATATTCCTTTCTATTATATATTAGCCATATTAGGCTAATTTAGTTACATCAATTGAATTGTGATTCCTAAGGAACCAAAATTTAAGAACTTCTTTAGACTCAAATGGCTGATATTGAACCATCTGGTATAATCTATACCATGAATCGGAATTGGGGATGAATTTTTATTTGATCTTAAACCTTATTCGATCGTTATTGCTAAATGTTCAAAAGATATTTTGATGTATATGCATAAATAGAAGTTGTCAAGTCTGTCATTCCTCTTTTCAGTATAATCCTTGTTCCAAAAGGAGAATGAACAATGCTTTCTCAGTCTCTTGGATACGCCAGGATCATATGAACCTAAATTAAACCTTGTAGACAAAATGAACAAAATGAACAAAATAAACTTGACTAATACCTTTCAATTAAATATACAGTCGTTTACATAGCGAATATCATTCATTTATTAAAAATGATACAAACGGTAGTTGTTTTGTATCATTGATAATAAACGATTAAGGAGGATTTATGATTGATGATATTCAACAACAAAATTCTATTAATTTTATAGAACAAGGTGACTTGGCTCAATAACAAGGTGACTTGGCTCAATAAGGATAATGTCGAACAAAATGTAGATAATGTTGTTGAAAATATAAATACTCTAACTTATCAAAATAAAGGACTCTATCATGAAATATTGCTATTTAATTTTACCTACACTGTTGATTTTTTGTTTAGTCTTTAGTGCTAGTGCTTCAGATGAAGATGCGTTTAATGCTTTTTTGAAAGAACAGAACGAAGTGTTTTCCTCATATATTGATGAGGAAGAAAAAGATTTTGAAAAGTATAAAACAGATATTATGCAAAAATGGGGGGAATTTGTTGGCTCAACCCAAAAAGAATGGGTGATGTATGATAAAGACAAGACATCAAGAAGTCAGGTTGATTATGAAAAAGGAATCGTAACCATTGATATCCTATTACCCGTTGAACAAAAGCAGCCTGTAAAAGTGGCTGAGAAAAAAATAATCGCACAACTAAAAAAAACAGTGTCAAATGAATGGCCAGCAAAAAAAAATCCATTGACTGACCAGGTTTTGGTTGAAGAGAAACAGCCACTTTCACAAAAAAATGTTGATACCTTTGTACAAAAAGAGCTGAAAAAAAATATCACAATCAAAAAATTACCGCCGACTGCGGATAAGGTTCAAAAACAAAAAGTTACTGTAGCTTTTAAATTGGTACCTGATCATTTAAAAATCCGTGCAGAACAATATAAACCAGCGGTATTGAAATATGCAAACAAGAGAAACATAGACCCAAGCGTTATATTTGGAATGATCCACACGGAATCATGTTTTAATCCAATGGCCAGGTCACATATTCCTGCTTATGGATTAATGCAAATTGTTCCAAAATCAGGTGGTGTTGATGCCTATGAGTTTGTTTTTAAAAAAAAGAAAACGCCATCTGCAAAAGAGCTGTATGAACCTGATTTTAATATACGATTAGGTGTAGCTTATATAGATAAAATAAAGAACATTTATTTTAAATCTGTTGAAAATGAGACCTCTTCTTATTTAATGACTGTTGCGGCTTATAACACAGGTATTGGAAATGTTTCTAAAGCGTTTACTGGAAGAACAGTCATTTCCCCTGCTGTAAAAAAAGTAAACGCTATGTCCCCTAAACAGGTTCATCATCAATTAATGAACAACCTTACTTACGATGAGCCTAAAAAATACGTACAAAGAGTTTTTGAGCGATCAAAAATGTATCGATAACAATAATAAATATAATTTTTTTTAAAAGGAGAGTGTTATGAAAAAGTCAATTTTATTTTTTGGAATGGTTTTAACGTGTGTATTTGTATTAACTGCCTGTCAAACACCAAATGTAGCTAACTATCCTTCTCAGGGCGTCGGGCAACAACAGGAAAATCTATGTATTCCAGAGTGGGTAAAAAATCCTAACGACACGGCCGATGCTATTTATGGAACAGGAGAAGCAAAACTTCGTAATCATGCTTTAACAATGGAGGCAGCAGATGGAAGGGCGAGAACGCAAATTGTAAAAACAATCAAAACAAAAATAGACGCTCGTTTCAAAGATTTTATGCAGGAGTCTGGTGTTGGCGAAGAAGCCCAATCGCTTCAATTTGTCGAAGCACTTAGTAAGCAGATTTCAAGTGATACCTTGCATGGCTGTAAAATCATTAAACGTGAATTTTGTCCAGATGGTAAAATCTGGAGTCTAGCAATGCTTCCACTTAACGAAGTTGATAGGATCAAGGCCTTAACAAAACAAAAAGCAAATGATTTTGTTGTGAATAAAAAGGCTTTATACAATGAATTCAAGTCAAAGCAAGCATTTGATGACTTTCAAAAAGATTTGGATGCCTTAAATTTTAAGGAATAATTTCAAAAGAATAGTTCCCCTTGGGTATTTTTTTATTACACGAGGGGAATTTGTTTATTTTTTTTATGAGTATAACGATATGAACGTTTCTAAGCTAAGATTCATTTTTTTTATTTTTTTTTTTTTTGCTTTTCATTCTTTATGTTTTT
>PEAL01000176.1 GCA_002753725.1 Deltaproteobacteria bacterium | reverse complement strand
AGGGCTATATTTTATTACTTATTTACCCAGGGCGATGCCCTGGGCTGTTATTTTCCGCCCTTTCAGGGCTAAGAAAAGCATAATCTTATTAAATAAAGTGCAACTTTTTTGTGTTGCACCCTTTTCGATTATTGTTCAAGGGCAGGCACAGGGGCCTGCCCCTACACGTTCTCGGACATAGGTTTGATTCCGGTTTTTGTTTATTCAAATAAAAAGGAGTTCTTAATCATGAAAACATTCATCCTGATTTATGGCATAATTGTCAGCATGCCGACCGTTGCATTTGCTGTACTGGATCTCAACCCAAAAACGTTTCCTGAATCGTTAGAAAACATTTTTATTGGACAGACGATTGATTTTCAAGCCCAGGCTTCGGGTGGAACATTTCCATATACTTATGCGGTCTGCTTTGGTGCTTTGCCGCCTTCATTGACCATGGATCCTCAAACCGGTCGAATTTATGGAACGGCACAAATAGCGGATACGTATACGTTCAGTATTTTAGTTGAAGATGCAGAAGGAAGCAAGCAATCTTTCAGTGGATTTACCCTTTCCATCATGTCCCCTCTGGCATTTAATATGGATACGATTTTTCTCTATGGTACTGTGAACAGACTTTTTTCGGAATCCCTGAAAATTAATGGTGGAAAAAAGCCTTACTCCCTGTCGATTAGAGGTGACCCTTTACCGTCCGATCTGTCATTGAGTGCCAATCATGCAGGAAAAATTGAGGGAACCCCGCAAACAGCTGGCGTTTCTCATGTGACCATTCACGTCAGAGATGTCATTGGCAACACCCAAGAAACAACGCTTTCCATTACCATTTTTGAACCAGTAACCCTGCTGACCCAACAACTGAATGATGGTTATGTCGGCCAGCTCTATGAAATGAAACTGATGGCCAATGGGGGTTCCGGAAGCTATACGTTTTTTTCTTCTCGTTTGCCCGATGGCTTATGGGTCCATCAACACCGCCAGATGATTACTGGAATTCCAGAACAAAAAACATCATCAGGACCTGTAACTATTGAAATCAAAGACAAACTGGGCAATTCGGTTCAAAAAACACTGTCGTCCTTTGATATTAGCGATCCTCTCATTGTCTCAAACCTTCCCGATGGGAAAATAGGGGAAGTCTATTCTCATCATTTACCCATATCCGGTGGAAAGGGGCCGGTGAACTGCACTGTTTATGGCGATTTGAGTAATATCACTTTTTTTCCAGATACCTGTTTATTTGAAGGAATACCATCCGTTGCCAATTATTATAATCTGGAAATCAGTGTTTCCGATAATGCGTATCCAATCCCGCAGACATTTCACACATTCATGAATGTTATCATTTATGACAGGATGTTTATTGAAAATGATCCTGTTTTTCCAACCGCTATTCAGGGACAGGAAATTCTTCCCATTAAACTGAATATAATTGGTACAGCCAGCAAGACACACTGCCAGGTGACACAAGGAGAACTTCCAGGGGGAATCTATCTGGACACTTCGGACATGACCCTCCAGGGCACCCCCTTGCAATCGGGGACATATCTATTTGAAATAACAATAAGCGATACCCTGGATCAGGCTCACAAACAATTTTACTGGCATATTCGGGAAGCAATGACATTCAACACTCAAAAACTTCCAGAAATGGTCTATCAACAGCCATATTCTTTCGGGCTTGACATTTCAGGCGGAACCTCTCCCATTTATTGCAATATTATTGATGACTTACTTCCAGAAGGTATCCTTTTTAACAGACAACATTGTCAATTTTCAGGTGTTGTCGAATCTCATCAGAATGCTTTTTCTTTGACGATTGATGCCTTTGACAGTGGATCACCACAACAGAGAAAAGAACATACGTTTCGTATTGAAACCAGCAATCCTGAGCAATTATCCATTCTTCCGAAAAATCTTTCCCCGGTGTTAGCTTATCGCAGCTATAAACAAAGCTTTATGTCAACCAATGAAAGAATCAATAAACAGTGGGATATTGTTTCCGCCGATGTTCCTGGCCTGCATTTTGATACCAGTGATTTTTCGCTGATATTAAAAGGAATTCCAGATCAACCGGGTATTTACAGGTTTCAGATTAAGTTAATGGATGTCAATGGAAACGTTTTGCCAGCCTGTCAGGAGTATACCCTGGCAGTTATGCCCCCCTTGACCATTGACACAAAAAGCCTTGACTATGCCAGAAGAGGAAAGTTCTACCATGATCTGATTGCGATTCAAGGAGGAAGCCCTCCTTATCAGTTTGAGATAACGGGTGGAGCTTTGCCTGATGGCGTTCAATTGAACGAGGATACAGGCGGCTTGAGCGGTACACCAACAGCAGAAGAAAGTACATTGTTTACAGTGTGTGTGGCCGGTTCAGGATATTTTAAGCAAAGGATATGTCGTTCGTTTCCAATGATTGTTTTTTCCGGTACAGAGCTGGATATTCAAGTCTCAGAGCCTGTTTGTGCGCGTCAATTTGAACCCCTTACCCTTATATTTTCTGGCATGGGGGGGGCCCGCCCCTATGGATGGACCGATGAATCCTCGATGTTACCCGCCGGACTTTTTTCAAGCATTCAGAATGAACAACTGATCATATCAGGTGAACCGGAAATCTGTGATCCATCCCAACCCTTTTTAATCCGCACGCGATTGATTGATCAGCGTAAATATGTTACAAGCCGAGCTTTCGGACTGAACATTACCTGTGCCTGCGCATATGAACTTTCAGGTAATGTGTCGAATCTTCCTGGAATACGCCTCTCACTGTATAGAAAAGGAGAACCGACAGAACAGCCGATTCAGGAAACACTCACCAATGATGTTGGAAACTATCGTTTCACAGTATCTGATTGCGATGCATATTATGTCAAACCCGCTTCTCCGAATTTTATTTTTACACCTGAACAAAGTCCTGTCATCAGCCGAGAAAACCGGTCAGCTCTTAATTTTGATGCGCAGTTCATTCATGATACCCCGCCTGAAATGTTTCAAGCAAAAGCCTTGATGATATTTGGTGCATCAGATCATCGAGATATTATCAACGCCATTCAGGAAAAAGTATTATCCACGTTGACCGCCAATGGATTTAATGAGAAGAATCATCGATGGATTGATGCTCAAACACCGGAACCCTTGAAATGCATAAAAACAGCGATCACAGAATGGGCATCCAATGCCTGCATGCTCTGGCTGTATCTTTGTGGAACATTCAATGAAGATACCTTTGATATTGACGGGCAAAATCATCTGCCTGTTCAAGAGTTATCTGGATGGTTAAATGCATTTGGGCGACATTCAGGAAAAAAGATTGTCATCATTGCCGAAGGCTTCCCTTCAGCAGACATTTATTTATCGCATCTCGATGTGTTTTCACATGTATCAACCATTCGCATATCCGCACCTTTTCCGGAAAGTACACCGGACAATTTTTGGACATATTTTTCCAGTATTTTCTGGCAAAATTTGAGCAATGACACTCTTGCCAACGCCTATATTTATGCACAACTCCATCGGGAAAACGCCGCACAGTTTATGCTGGATGCTACTGCCGACGGCCTTGTCGATCAACGAGATTTAGAAATTGCCGAAACCATTCATCTGAATGGGACTGTGATCGATTTACCGCAAATAGATCAACACAGCCCGTCTCAAACATTGGATTCAGACAATAATGCGCATTTGTGGGTTTCTGTAAAGCCGGGAACGTATCGTGTTGATCGTGTCTTTGCCAGAGAATTTTCAGTGCCATTGCCTGAAAATTATCCTTATCTTATTTCAGATGGGGATCAAATTGAGCTTGTGTTTAATGAAGACAGTGGTTTGTATGAGGCCGATAAACGTTTTGATGAGCAGGGCGCGTATCACATTGTTTTCTGGGCTGCGGATATAAATGGTTTTTATTCCAATCCAAAGCCTATAAAAATTGACCGTAAAGAAATCTATAAAGCCGTGATTATTTCCGGAAGGCGTTCCCTTGGAGAACAGGATATTCTTCAGGATGCGGTTCAGTTAAATGCCGATTTTGCCCATGATGCCCTTGAACAGCTTGGTTTTTCACCAAAAGATATTGTGTATTTGTCTGCAAACGAAACCTTTAAACCCTTTAGAAAACTTGAATCAGCCGATATGCTTGGAACAGTACTGAACCAGATGGCGGATGAATCGGATCGTATGCTGATTTACATGATTGATCATGGCGAAAAAAATACGTTTTATCTGAATAATGAACAGTCTGTTTCAACAAGCACATTCAATGAATGGTTGCAGGACATGGCCCCTAAAATTCCTCATGGACTGGTTTTGATTTATGATGCCTGTTATTCCGGCGAATTTATCAATCAGCTAACGCATGATAACAGCCATCGATTTGTTCGTATCTCCAGTACATCGCCTGAAGAAAATGCTGTGTTTTACAATGATGGCACACTTTCCTTTTCATTTCATTTCTGGGCCAACCTCTTCACAGGAAAATTTAATCTTGTGGAATCTTTTGAAAATGCCAGACGTTTTTTAAAAAAATCCAACGGTGTTGATCAAAATCCTCAGATCGACTTAAATGGAGACAATCGATGGAATCAGGCTGATGATCTTCCCCTTGGTTTTTGTGACTTTCCCATCTCAAAACATGAACGCTCTTTGAATATAAAGGAATGGACAACTATTGTTCAGCCCCAAAATGCGGTTCTTGATATTTCCTGTAAACTTCAGGATGCCATTCTGCAGGATATTGAAGATGTCTTTGCTGTTGTCTACCCCCCCATGACCGCTCGATCAGCAAGAGTTTCACCAAAGCTGCTGATGCAAAAAAAAGATACCCTCTTTCATGCATTTTATACCGACGCCTTAGCGCCCGGTGACTATGAAATTCATTATTTTGCGAACTATACAGATGGTTATCAAAAATTTTTTGATTCACAAACCATTACACAAGACGTACAGATCAAAAAAGATTGTTTTGAACCCGATGACGATCTACCGCTATCCATTCCCCTGGATCATTATTTACAGCGAAGTTTTCATGAACCAAGCGACAAAGATATTATGTATTTTTACGCACAAGCCAATCAGACCTATACAATTTCTATATTTCGTACCCGAACGTCGCCGGATGTGTTATTTGAATTAAGTTTTTACACGAAGGATATCTCCAGCAGATGGTTTTCGGCCCCTCAAACACAATCCTCACAGGAATGGGATTGCCAGCAATCGGGTTTGTATTATTTGACAGCTATGCTGGCAACCGGCGAAACGGGTATAACCACCGGTGAAAATTATCAAATCATGCTGACATTTCCAGAAAAAACCGATGCCTACGAACAGGATGATCGACAGGGCACTGCGCGGCCCATTGACATTAATGGAAGAAGCCCGCAATATCACACCTTTCATAATGAAACGGACACGGATTGGGTTAAATTTTTTGGGATAAAAGATGTCACGTATACGGTAAAATGTTTTCCAGATCTTTACAATCAACGCCTATCAATAAACCTGTTTAACGATACCATGACGCCTGTGTCAGAGTATCGAAAACGGATAAAATCCCGTTTTCAAGGCCGAGACGTGACCTGCCCTAAAACAGGCATATATTATATTAACATTTTACCGGATGTAAATACATGGAATGATGCGGTTCTGTTTGCATACACACTAAGCGTCAGTATTATGGAAGGTCCTAATTTGGGTGGTGGATATATTCAAGGTCGCGTTGAGGATCGATTCGATGCAAATGTACCTTTATCTGATGTAGGATTGTTCATTAATGGTGAAAAAACATCCACTCTCGTCATTCATGGCAACTATTCTATTTACTGCGGAAATAAAACAGGTCCGATTGATCTGATTGCTCAAAAGGGTGAATATCTTAACTATATTGAACAAATTGACTGTCCGGCTTTTCCTGAAGTGAAGCACCATGACATCGTTATGAATCACAAACTAAAATCGATTATTGCCATCCTTCAACTTCAGGCGGGCATTACTCCTGAGATTCTTCCAAAGGGAATTCGATTAGACAAAAATTTGAATTTAAATGAGGTTTTGTTGATTCTTAGATAAACCTACTTTTGGGGAATGGGCCTGGTTTTATTAAACCTCCAAAGCAGCTCCCCTTAACCAAGATTTATATTGATCTTTACGAAGAAAAAGCGTAAAAATATTGGTCTGAAGACCTACAACTTTATGAGTAGAACACAATAAAAAAAGTATCAAGCCATATGGCTATCGCAATAATAAGGAATGCTCGAAAAATAAGTTCCCCATTTAATTAATTCATCTTCTTCATTACCAATGTCTGCACGACAAACTGAGGGAAAAAATAATGAACTGGAATAAAAATATTGAAACTTTGAGTCAATGTTTGTCTGATATATCCTTTCGAACTTTTGAGGGGGTAGAAATTTCTTCTGATAATGGATTTTCAGAATGGTTTCAACGAACACAAATTATTCGAAAATCAAATAACACTATTTTCTTTGTTGGTAATGGCGCCAGCGCATCTATGGCTTCTCATATGGCTGCCGATGTTGCCAAAAATGGTAGAATTCGGACACAGGTGTTTACAGATGTTTCATTGATAACAGCCATTGCGAATGATATCAGTTATGATGAAGTGTTTGCTGAACCTGTTCGGCTTCAATTGATAGAAAACGATATGTTAATTGCAATCAGCAGCTCAGGAAACTCTACAAATGTCATCCGGGCATGTGAAGAATGTCGAAAAAAAGGCGGACAAGTCATTACATTGTCTGCAATGAAAAGAGATAACGCATTACAGTCCATGGGAGATATTAATATTTATATTCCTGCACAAACTTATGGATGGGCGGAAAGTGGGCATGCTGCTATTTTGCATTACTGGATGGATTTGATTCACTCGTACTGACTTAAGTTGTTATGAGCGCAAAAGGCTTCCCTGGCTTCATTGATTAAAACATGCCCTTTATACATATATCGGCTTGAAAAATGAAATGTTTTGAACGTTTCCGCACCCGCCTGACGCGCAAGCGTTCCTGCCTGGACCGCAGTTAAATGATATTTTCTTGCTGCCATTTGCTGATCTTCATCCAGAAAAACAGATTCAATAAATAGAACGTTTACACCTTGTGCCAGGCGAAGGATTCGCTCACAGTTTTTTTCATGATAAACAACATCGGTGATATAGGCAATTTTTTGTCCAGGAGATATACTGGCAATTGTCTCAGCTAATTCGCCCAGAGGAAAATATTTTTCAGCAGAGATACAGAACAGGCTGTGTGGGTCTTTTTTTTCAAACAGGGATTGTTTAAATCGATTGATCCAGGAACCAGGCGGTAAATTAAGTGCATCCATCTTTTCTTTAATCATGTTCACATGAAATCGTTCTTCAAGGCGAAAACCAAGACTGGGAATTTTATGATCTAAAAAATCCGTGTAAATCGAAAACCGAGGTTCTTTGACAATCAAGCCTGTAAAAGGCTCTTCTGGATTGACCCTTCCCGGAAGAAGTCCTTCAGCGCATGAATAGGTTTTACTTTTTAAAACCGTTGGATGAATTTCTGTCACTTCAAGGATAAGCGTATGATCTTTAATCAGGTTCCAGGTATAGGCATTGAGTTTTCCCTCAATATTAGAAATAAATCCAGGCGGGCCAAATAATTTTACGGTTTTTTTTCGGCCCAGAACAATTCTGAGAAGTCGGTCAAAACCAATGAAATGATCAATATGCGTGTGGGAGACAAAGACATGAGTCACTTTTAACAATTCTTTTGCGGTAAGTTTGTGCAACTCTCCCATATCAAACAACAAGGCTTTTTTTTCATAGGAAAATGAAACAAAAAGCCCTGGGTCTTCAAAAGGGCCATTGATTAATCGCGTGTGGAATGTTGGCCGCACTATAAATATTTCGATACCTGTTGATCGACACAATGATAAATGTCATCATCAGAGCCATAGATGTCTTCAACATCTTTATGGTTAATCAGTTTTTCAAGAACAAAGGCTGTTATATATAAACTGACAACATTGGGTGAGCTAACCAGATGCCTGAATGGTGCAACCTGGTAGTCCACTTCAAACTCATCTGACCGACAGAGTTTATCCAGTGCCTTTGACAGTTGCTCTTCAATGGCATTTTTGTTTTTGGTTTCAACTATTTTTTTTTCGACCAGCTTCATAGCCAGGCCATTGCTTAACGGTTCGATACATTCTCTTACACGACTGATAGAGTTCCGTCGCGCTTGTCCCCTGGAAGATTCAATTTCTGACAAAATACGTGATTCCCGTTTACTGGGACGAAAACTTTTTGCCATTGGCACACCTCATTATTGATATTCTTCAACTAACAATTGCATATTTTTTTTGCCGTTCCAATGATTCCACTGAAGTTTAAATGCCATTTGATCGACATCGTGCGGCATTGGTATCTGTGTGTCCACATTGAAATGAATGGCTGAAAATATGCGCGATGTTTTTTTATAATTCGACTGACACAAAGACATTCGTCTGTGTCGTTTACCAACAATTGATTCATACCGAACCTTGACATTGTTTGCTGAAAACAATGGTTCGACATTTTTAGGCCCAAATGGTGCCAGCCAGGAGAGTTCATCCAGGAGTTGTTCGGATATATCCTGAAAATTGATCTGATAGTCGATGGTGACTGTCGGTATCATCAGATCGGGCAGCATTTGAGCTTTTAGATGACTTTCAAATTCTCGTTTAAAACTGTCAATATTGTTTGATTGAATCATCAGTCCGGCGGCTCTGGCATGGCCACCATAGGAATCCAAATGATGAGCACATGAAGATAACAGCTCATGAAGATTTACCCCGGGTATCGCACGAGCAGAGCCTCTTCCCACGCCCTTATCAATTGAAATCAATATGGCCGGACGACAATACTGGTCAACCAGTCGTGATGCCACAATCCCAATGACCCCCTCATGCCAGTGAGGTTTAGATAAAATCAGACTTTTCTGATTGAGTAAATGAGGATTTTTAGCAATGATGCCATCGATTTCATGCAAAATATAATGTTCAAGTTCCCGCCGGCTGAGATTCATATCATTTAAATTTTCAGCCAGTTTTTTAGCTTTTTTAGGATCATCACAGGATAGCAATTCAACGGCGATGGATGCATGTTTTAGACGACCTGCTGCATTAAGTCTTGGAATCAGTTTGTAAATAATATCGCCAGTATCCAATTCTTTTCCATGAACACCAGAAATATGAGCCAATGCGATAATACCGGGGCGAGGTTTGCTATTGATGACTTCAAGTCCGATTTTGGAAAAGATTCGGTTTTCTTTGACCTGTGGAACAATATCGGCAATGGTACCCAGTGCAACCAGATCACAATAATTTTTAAGATTGGGTTCTGGTGTGTCTTTCCAAAAATCAATGTCACGCAATGCCTTTCTCAAACACATCAATAAACAGTAGACCACACCAACACCGGCCAGCATGTCATAGCCTGATGGACAATCCGGGCGCTTTGGATTGACAATCGCCACTGCATTGGGTAACGACCCCACCTCATGATGATCCGTGACAATAACATCAATGCCTTCCTTGTTTGCAACCTGAATGGCATCGTGGCTGCTAATGCCACAATCCACCGTAATAATCAACTGAACATTTTGGGGTTTTGCATGATTGATGATATGATCCTGCCGCATCCCGTACCCCTCATCCAACCGATGGGGGATATAATAATCCACTGTGGCACCAACATATTGCAAAAATTCATACAGGATGGTTACGGAAGTCACGCCGTCCACATCGTAATCACCAAAAATAAGGATTTTTTCCTGTTGTAAAATTGCTGTAACAATTCGCTCAACGGCGATGTCCATATCTTTGATGGTAAAGGGAGAGCGGATATGATTGAAAGATGGTGATAGAAAACGATCCGCAGCTTCTGCAGATCGCAAACGAGTGGCCAGAATCGCTGCTGTAATCGGATGACAACTGCAAATTTTTTTAATTTGCTGCAGCAATTCAGGGTTTGGTTTCAGTATGTTCCAACGTGTATTCATTAATCTGCATTATATACCTGATATTTGTTCTTTATTCAATTTTTTTATTGAAACAAACTAAATTTTAGTGTTACTGGTCTGGTACTCTTCACAATAATTCAAATCCCACCCTTTATTACATTTCCACGGGTAAGTTCTTGATCTCCTGAAAAGGTATCACGAATACTGTATACCCCCGGGTGATGAATGATGACTAAATTTTTGTTTTTCATGGGCTTTCTTCCGTTATCAACTTTGTTAACTGGCTGTTTTTATGTTTAAATTTCTTAATTGAATTAATAATTTTACAAATGTTATCCTGGGGGCGCATTCCCAAAAAGTCGGACATTTTAGATTTATTTGTATCTGAAAGGGCGAATGAATATAGCCCAGGGCGAAACCCATAGCCGTCAGGCTAAAAAGAATTTTGTTTAAAGACAACACTTTAAGTCCCGTTAGGGACGACAGACAATAACCTGGAGCTTCAGCTCCAGGTTCTTGTTGCGGTTGTAATTTATAGCACTTCC
>PEAL01000175.1 GCA_002753725.1 Deltaproteobacteria bacterium | reverse complement strand
TGATAAAGGTGACTATGGTAAAGGATTAGCAGAATTTGCCCAAAAATTTATTCAGGAATCTGGAAAAGCGGATGTGGTTCTTTATGAGGGGATAACCCCGGGGGCTGTGGATTATTCAGCGGTCATTCGAAAAATTAAGCGCTCAAATGCTGAGGCTGTTATTTTTGGAGGATACCATCCTGAAGCGTCAAAATTGGTGAGTGGTATACGTAAAAAAAGGATGGATACCATTTTTATTTCAGACGATGGTGTCAAAGATGATACGTTCATCAAAGTGGCTAAGGAATATGCCGAAGGTGTTTATGCGACCGGGCCGAAAGATGTCTCAAAAAATCCAATGACCATCAAAGCCACTGAGGATCATAAGAAAAAATATGGTGATGACCCTGGAGCTTTTTTCTTGAATGCTTACTCTGCCACACTTGCTCTGTTGAATGCCATTGAAAAATCTGGTTCAACCGATTACGCAGGCATTAAAAAAGCGCTTCAGATTGAATTTGTTGAAACGCCTTTGGGGAAGATTCGTTTTGATAAACGTGGCGATGCTGTGGGGGTGGGCTTTTCAATGTATCAGGTCAAGAATGGTACTTATGTTGAAGTGAAATAAACATGTTATCCGAAACCTTCTCTGAAACGGTTTTATATTTCGTTGAACTCTTCATAGGGGGATTGACCCGTGGCAGTATCTATGCCTTAATTGCCCTCGGTTATACAATGGTCTATGGCATTATCGAGCTGATTAATTTTGCCCACGGTGAAATTTATATGATTGGAGCGTTTATCGCACTGATTGTCTCCGGTATTATGACTATGCTCGGATATGCAGGGCTGTCTGTTTTTTTTACAGCCATGCTTGTTGCTGTACTTTATTCATCTGCTTATGGTTACACCCTGGAAAAAATTGCTTATAAACCGCTTCGAAATGCGCCTCGCCTGTCTCCATTGATCAGTGCCATCGGTATGTCCATTTTTTTGCAAAATTATGTAATGCTTGCTCAGACATCAGATTTTATGCCGTTTCCACCCCTCATCCCTGATTTTGAATGCCTTTCTTTGATTGACTATATGATTGGCGGGCCGGAGCTGGTCATCTTGATCACAACTGTCGTTGTTATGGTTAGTCTCTCTATTTTGATAAAATTTACACGCATTGGCAAAGCCATGCGAGCTACTGCACAGGATAAAACAATGGCCATGCTTGTTGGTGTTGATATTAATCGAATGATATCCATTACTTTTATTATTGGATCTGCTTTGGCTGCAATTGCGGGTGTTTTGATTGCCTCACATGTCGGCCAGATTAATTTTTTTATTGGCTTTATTGCAGGTATCAAAGCGTTTACAGCAGCTGTTTTAGGTGGTATTGGCTCTATCGCTGGTGCTGTTTTAGGTGGTCTGGTTTTAGGTCTCACTGAAAGCTTTGCCACAGGCTATGTTTCCAGTGATTATGAAGATGTGTTTGCATTTGCTTTACTGGTGTTGATATTAATTGTTCGACCATCAGGTCTTATTGGAAGAAAAATCTCTCAAAAAGTATAGGGACGACTGGTCAATGGGGTCAACATTCGAAAATATTCAGTCTTCTTTTTGGATTGCCATATGGTTTGTGTTTTTGACCTTTCCATTGATGGTCATCAAGGTCAATACCATTGATCAGATCATTGAATGGCGATTCCAAAATATGATTTGGGTGGGACTGAGTATTTTTTTTCTTTCTTTTGCCTGGCGGAAACTCATGCAGATCAAAGAAGCAGGAAAAAAAGATAGAAAATTTCATCTATTTTTATTGCAACGCGTTAATATTAAACAAAAATATTATTCTCAAATTGTGTTTATTGTTATTCTCTTGGGTGTTGGTTTTCCTTATATTGTTTCTGCATATCAAATCAACATTATTACCACGGCAATGATTTACGTTGTGTTGGGATTAGGATTGAACATTGTTGTCGGTCTTGCAGGGCTTTTAGATCTTGGCTATGTTGCCTTTTATGCTGTTGGTGCTTATGCCTACGCATTATTAAATTATCATTTTCAAATCAATTTTTGGTTTGCACTGCCCATTTGTGGGTTATTAAGTGCAATATTTGGTGTTTTACTGGGATTTCCGGTTCTTCGTTTGAGAGGAGATTATTTAGCGATTGTCACGCTTGGATTTGGGGAAATTATTCGATTAATTCTGGAAAACTGGAATGCGTTTTCTTTTGGCCCAAGTGGTATTGCCAATATTCCCAGACCCCCCTTGGCAGGACTGGAATCAAATATTCAAACAGCATCAATAGGTATGTATTATCTCATGGTCTTTATGGTTCTGTTCACCATATTCATGGTCAATCGACTTCAAAATTCACGCATTGGCCGTGCCTGGCTTGCTTTGCGCGAAGATGAAATCGCCTGTCAGGCGATGGGCATCGATCGAACCAAAACCAAATTATTGGCTTTTGCATTAGGTGCCACATGGGCCGGGCTTATGGGCGCTTTTTTTGCTGCAAAAACAACCTTTATCAACCCTGCTTGTTTTACATTTTTAGAATCAGCCATCATTCTTTCAATTGTTGTTTTAGGTGGAATGGGATCCATTTTAGGCGTTATTTTAGCGGCTTTTATACTGATATTGCTACCTGAGTATTTGCGCGCTTTTTCAGAATACCGAATGTTAATTTTTGGTGCATCGATGGTACTGATGATGGTATTTCGTCCCCAAGGCCTGATCTCTCATGTAAGCAAGCATTACCAGATACCAGGAAAAAAAGATGAAACCTGAAAAAAATTGTGAAAAACTCAGTCGATTTTTGCAATATATGTTAGGACGATCACCGGATGAATTTGGCTTGTATTTGGATTCAGATGGTTTTTGCAAAATAAAATTAATTTTGCAGGTATTATCTGAAGAGGAAGGATGGCGACATGTTCGTCAGGGGAATATTCGGGAAATTTTTGTTTTGATCAACAATCATGGATTGGAGCAAATGGATGATAAAATACGGGTACAAGATCGATCCCATTTACCCCATCCAATAGAACCTGAACGATTACCCAAGCTTCTTTACACATGTGTGCGACAGCGGGCTTATCCTCATGTATGTAAAGAAGGGATAACACCTTTAGGTGGTATTGATTACGTCGTCATGGCAGCAGATGAAAAGCTGGCAAAAAGAATGGGCCGTCGCATAGATCCCCAACCCGTCAAATTAACCATTCACTCACAAAATCTTCTTTCAAATGATGGCATCATTGATCAATATGGTGAAAATTTGTTTCTATCTCCTTATGTTGCTACAGGCTGTTTTCAAGGCCCACCATTGCCCGATGAGCGAAAACAAACGAAAAAGCCACAAAAAATAGATAAGCCAACCATTCATCCTCATGAAAACTTTGGTGCTTTTTTTCCTCAAATAGACGATGAAATGTCTAAAAAAGAATCTCGCTTAAAACGATCAAAAAAAGAAATTTCCTGGAAAAAGGAAAGACGTGAAAAAAAACGACGATAGATGACTGCGATATGATAGCTTCAAAATGAACATAAAAAACAGAAAATTTAATATTTTAGATATTAAAGGTAATTCTTTGGATGATGGCCCGGGGATCCGTACGGTCATTTTTTTTAAGGGATGTCCCCTTTCATGTGTCTGGTGTCATAATCCAGAAAGTAAGACTGTGGACACTCAGCTTTCTTATGATCCAAAAGAATGTATTGCCTGTGATGACTGTATTAACAGTTGCTCGCAGGGTGCATTGTCCCGGGAGAATCCTTTTTTTATTGATAGATACCTGTGCCGTCAGTGCTTTGAATGTGTGAATATTTGTCCATCCAGCGCTCTGAGTCGTGTTGGAAGGCCAATGGGGATCAATGACATTGTATTTGAAATTGAAAAAGATCTTCCTTTTTTTCAAACATCTAATGGCGGGGTGACATTTTCTGGTGGTGAACCAACAGTGTATATGGATTTTCTTTCTCAATTAATACAGATTTGCAAATCAAAAGGGATTCACACCCTTCTGGAAACTTGTGGATATTTTCATTGGGAAACATTTCAAGCAAAAATTTTATCGCATATTGATATGATCTATTATGATATTAAAATTTTTGATTCAAAAGCTCACTTGAAATATTGTGGTCAGGAGAATCTTTTGATATTGAACAATTTTATTAAGTTAAATAAAAGAATTAAAGATACCAATATAAGGCTCTTGCCAAGAACGCCACTGATTCCAGGTATTACGGCGACATCAGAAAATATTACAGCCATTGCAACTTTTTTAAGCGAAAACAATATTACCCAGGCGCAACTGCTGGAATATAATCCTTTGTGGCTGGATAAAAATTATAAAATTGGCGTTTCAAATCCGTATGTTCAGAAGATTGAAATGGCTCAATGGATGCGCCAGGATGAAATCAATAAATTTAAGCTCATTTTTGAGCAATCAGGAATTAAGGGAGCTATTCAATGTCTCAGATCATAACCAACAGTATCGGTATGATCCTGGTATACATTCCAGCGGGATCATTTGTCATGGGTGGTGATGAAATCGCCGAGCAGGCGGATGAAATGGAACGTCCAAGACATCGGGTGACCATTGACCGCCCTTTTTACCTGGGAAGATATCCAGTAACTCAGGCTGAATGGCTTTCAGTGATGAAAAACAATCCTTCGCACTTTTCTGGCGATCGGCATCCTGTTGAACAGGTATCTTATAATGATGTTCATGAATTTATCAATCAACTGAACACACTTGAAAAAACGAAGGCATATCGTTTACCCTATGAAGCAGAGTGGGAATACGCAGTACGTGCTGGATCGCAGACAATCTATTCTTTTGGAAACACCACCAATCAATTGGAAACCGCTGCCTGGTTTCGTAAAAATTCAGCTAAGTCTACGCATCCGGTGGGGAAACTGGCCCCCAATGCCTGGGGATTATATGATATGCATGGTAATGTTCATGAGTGGTGTGAAGACTGGTTTGATAAAAAATATTACACTGTCAGCCCTCAAAAAAATCCCACTGGCCCTAAAAAAGGCCTGGCAAAATCATTGCGTGGTGGGGATTGGGGAAGTGAAGACTGGCACTGTCGTGCTGCATCGCGAAGTTTGGGATCGCCAGACCGCAGAGGGAACCGGCTTGGGTTTCGTTTGGTTCACTGCTGATTTTTCATAAAAGAAATTTTTGCTCGTCTTTGTTTCTATTTCGAAAGTGGCGCATCCAACAGATGGGAAGCATTGTTCCTTTTCATTTTTGATCCAGAATTAGGTCTATCGCTTCGTTGCAGCGTGAGTTGCCTCTGATCCATGAAAATCGAAAGATAACAAATGAAAATATATTTTGAAGAAAAAATTGGAGACCCAAAACTGTTTACTGGCAGACAGGCTGAATTGAATTCATTGCTTGCCTGGGTTCAAATGACAAAAAAAAGACTTGCCAGAAGCGAAGCTATGCTGTCCCGTAGGAAAACTGGCAAAACGGCTATCATGCACCGGTTGTATAATATTCTTTTCCATCAAAACGATGGTGTCATACCCTTTTATTATGAAATAAAAGAAACGCCCCAGTGGATGTTTGATTTTAGTATCGACTTTTTTTTAACGTTTACTTATCAGTATATTGGATACAGATCCCGCAATGAGCGATACATCAATACATTTATGAAAAGCTTCGACAATGCACTTGAAATTGCCAAAAAAGAAGGATGTCACGCTATTGTTGAGCCTATAAAATTTGTTCATAATCAATTCAAAGAAAAAAATGCCATTGCTATTTGGGATACAGTTCGAGAACTTCCCAGAGAAATCGGCTGGTTGGATGGTGAGCCCGTGATTCAAATGATTGATGAATTTCAATATTTGAATCGGTATATCTATCGTGATGAAATGTGTACAAATCACTATCCCGATTTTGCAGGAACTTATTTTCACACAGCAGAATATAAAACAGCACCACTGTTAATTTCCGGCAGTTGGGTGGGATGGCTTATGCGGGATTTGTCAACAATGCTGCCAAGTCGATTTCGGTATGATTTTGTTTTGGATAACATGCCTGAAAACGAAGCCATTGAGACCATTTTCAAATATTCAGATCTTCTGGAATTGCCAATTACCAATGAAATTGCGCAACTGATGCTTGAACTGACTCAGGGGAATCCTTGTTATATCAGTTCGTTATTCTTTACCTCTTACATCCACAAAGATTTTACCACTGAAGATGGTTTTTTGAAAACGGTTGAATTTGAAGTGCTACGTGGTGGGATCAAAGCACGCTGGATGGAATATCTGTCTTATGCATTTACAGAAATCAATGGCTATGACAGTGATCTGTCAAAAAAAATTGTGTTGTATCTATGCAAAAATAAGGATCGTGAAGTCACCCGCGATGAAATAAAAAAAGCTTTACAATTGGATATATCGGATAATGATCTGGAAAAGCGCATGCGAGTACTTATCTTGAGCGATATTGCCAAACAAGGCGCAACCAATTTTGATTTTCAGGGGATAGGAGATCATTTATTCGATAAAGTTTTTCGGGGTGAATATCAAAAAGAAATCGAACGGTTCGATCCAAAAGAAATTACCAATGAATACAAGGCACTGTTTAAAAATTGGAAAGAAAAATTTCATGTCATTTGCGGGAAATATGGCAGTTTGAAAGGTCGATTTGCGGAATATATGGTAAGCAACCATTTAAAATACAGAGCCTGTGATAACAATGCGGTGTTTTTTTCGATGATGAACAATCTACCCGATAATTTTGAATTTGTACACTATCAAAGTGTGTGGAAATATACTGCCTCACCCGTTTTAAAAAATAGCTTTGAAATCGATGTATTTGCAGAAGCTTTACCGGATCAGTATTCACTGATTGGTGAGATCAAAAACAGGCTTTCCCCTTTTTCTGTCAAGGAAGCAGCTGTATTTGTATCAAAAGCAAATCAGTTAATTCAATTAGAAAATGTAGGGAAATATCTATTGTTTGTTTATTCAATTGAAGGGTTTACACAAGATAGCCTCCAGTTTTTCAAAGAAAACAAGATCGCCTGGTGTGATGATGAACGATGGTTGGATAATGTCATTGACCAAAAGGCAGAAGCATGACAACCGATCAATAAAAGCCCCTTTTTTATTCAAACCATAAACATCTATCGTCATTAAGTCATCGCTGTCTGACAGATGCTGAAATATGTTTTGATGATTTCATAGAATTTTCTCCAATTGTAAATAATTACATGGACGATTGTGTTTGACAATTCTGTTTACATCTAATGCTTTTGTTTTCAATAAGCACTTTATCTAATAATAACAGTGTGGTAAGCAGATATTTTTAATGAGATCTGTAAACTTGATTGACATATTCTTTCAACAATCACCCCCACCATATCGATTTTTCTGGCATATATTTAACAGCTCCAAAAAATAATACTATTAAATAATTCAGTTAGTTACAAGATAGATTGAATAATTTGTTCTGCATCTGGACGAAACTGGCATGGTATATGATCTTATATAGAATAAAAGAGCAAAAAAAAGGAGGGTGCTATGAAAAAAATAAAAAGATATCAGATGGTTATTTATTTGACCTTGGGATGCTTTTCTGCTTTGTTTCCTATTGAAGGGTTTACTGAAGTCCCATTGGGAAATACTTTTTCAGAGGCATGTTTTGATTCCTGTATAGATGACACAACAGATATTCTTTTATATATGCGAAATTTTGCAGCCAAATTGATTGATGAAACAGATCAAACGCATTCGTACCTGTTGATTAATCAAATATTTAATGCTTTTTTGATTGAATATGATACGTTGAACGTATGTCAAGAATTTGACATATACAAGCAGGTCAAAACAATGCTTCGAAAAATTGATCTAAAGAATCGGGCAAATGCTGTTACTGCGATTCATCTTATTGATGAGGCATTGATCAAGCTCTATCAACAATATCCAAACTCCGAAAATGAAAGTGTTCAATCGAACCTTATAGAGATGCCATTCCAGACAGTTTCATATACTATTTCTTCAGGTACTGAATCTAAACCAAACATTTCCATTGGAAAAACAATTGATGAGCTTTCCAATATCGTTCAAGATATGCTTGATACCTCTGTTTTGTTGGTCTCTGATATGACATTGAAAAAAGAACGTCTTTGTTTGGAAGAAAAAATTTATCAATCTGCTCAACAATGCATGCAAAAAGGAAGTGAATCAGACAATCCATTCATTACAAATATTACACGTCAGTTTACATCCATTAAGATAGACCAGCCTGAGGAACTTGTTGAAACCATCCATTTTTTAGACCATACCCTGAGACTTTTATCCTGCCTGGACATTTTCAAACCATTATCAAGTTGAGGAAAATGGGATTAGATTTTCATTTATCCTGAAAGAAGTGGTCAATGAAAATGCCCCCTGTTTGAAGATGTGACAAATGAAAATACCCCCTGTTTAAAGATGTGACCTCGTTCCCAGTAAATAATAATGGACAGGATTGAAAAATCTTGTTATTTTTTATTTATTTTAAATTATTTACTCACTCGAGAGGATCTCATCTATGGCATGCAGATGAACCCCCTGAATAATTCAATAATTTTTTTCATGTAAGAAAGATGTGCTTCATGATATTGTATGACTTTAATATCAAAAAGATGAGGCGTTATGCCTTTGAACAAATTTTTGCATCCCTGGGGTGGGTGTCAGATTATCAACCCGCTATTAGACAAGCACGTTCAAATTGTTTAATTTATGAAAATATCCCTTATGGCCCTGTCGAAGGCCGTGCCAACCTTCTGGATATTTACCGCCCCAAAAAACAATATGATTTAATGCCAATCTTAATCTGCATACATGGTGGTGGTTTTACCACATGTTCAAAAGAGACCCATCGAGCTGTCGCTCTGGGGTATGCAGGAAGAGGTTATCTGGTATTCAATATCAATTATCGTCTGGCTCCCAAATATCGCTATCCTTGTGCCCTGGAAGATGTTTGTCGTGCGTATGAATGGATTGTTCAAAATGCACACCAATATGGAGGAAATATCAGCAAGCTGGCAATTGCTGGTGAATCTGCTGGAGGCAATCTTACTTTGGCATTAGCATTGGCCTGTTGTTATGAAACCAACATTGATGCAGCTCAGCGGGCCTGGAATACAGGTATCACCCCGAAAGCGATCAAAGTGTTGTGCGGTTTACTTCAGGTCTCTAATCCTGAACGCTTGAAGGCCGAACGTTCTAATATATCATTCATGGAACAATTCCACCTGAACGTTGCAAAAGATGTTTCCATCGCATACCTGGGAAAGAATTTTCGAACGTTTCATGAGGATCGTGCTTTAGCTGATCCCTTGCTTCTGCTATCCTCAGATAAAATGCCAGACAGGCAATTGCCTGTGATATTTGCAATGGTCGGGGAAAACGATATTCTGCTTTCAGATACACAGCGACTTGAAAAGACACTGATTGAAAAAAATATCCCTCATGACGTTCACTATTATCCCAATGAAGACCATGCGTTTCATCTGTTGTTCTGGAAAGAGCAAGCGCGCCAGGCATGGCGTGATGGCTTTCGATTTTTATCGAAATACTGTGATAGCAATTATCATTAATACAGGAGATTCCAATGTCTTATCAACATTTGTTTTCAAAAGGTCAGATTGGCTCATTGGTGCTAAAAAATCGTGTGGTTTTGCCGCCACTTGAGGTGGGTATGGCTAATTACGACGGTACACCGTCGGATCAGTTAATTCGTTATTATCTGGAACGTGCTAAAAATGATATTGGATTGATTATCACAGGAATTACACGGGTTAATGAGCTTCATGGCGCATCCTTGCCGCGTCAACTGTCCATGTCGGATGATCGACACATTGACCCTTTTGCCCGAATGGTTGATGAAATTCATGAACAGGGTACCAAAATATTTTGTCAATTGCACCATCCAGGACGACAAAATTTATCCATGATGATTGGTTTTTGGCCGGTGATGCAGTGTATTGGCCGTGTTTGGCCTGGCTTTTGGACGATTTTTCCAAAACTGGTGCCTGGCGCAGACTGGTTGATGCACAATGTCTGGGCACCATCAGTGGTGGCACCTTCCCCCATTCCATGCAGGCATTGCAATCAGAAAACACGGGCATTAACACTTTCAGAAATCAAGGCATTGATTCAAGATTTTACACAGGCTGCCATGCGTGTCAAATTATCTGGTGCAGATGGTGTTGAACTTCATGCTGCGCACGGTTATTTGATTCAGCAATTTTTGAGTCCAAGAACCAATAAACGCACCGATGAATATGGCGGAACGCCTCAAAAACGTATGCAATTTCTTCTTGAATTGATTGAAAATATCAAACAGGTCTGTGGTAAAGATTTTCCTCTGGTTGTTCGTCTGGCTGTGGATGAATTTTACTGGGCCATTGGCGAAGAGGACCAAGGCATTGTTTTGGAAGAAGGCATCCGCATTGCAAAAGCCATTGAAAACGCAGGCGTGGATGCTATTGATGTCACCTCAGCGACTTATGAAACCATGAATTACTGGTTAGAACCCGCGTCTTTTACACCTGGATGGCGAAAAAATCTGGCCGGTGCAGTTAAAGCAA
>PEAL01000174.1 GCA_002753725.1 Deltaproteobacteria bacterium | reverse complement strand
TTACCGCTGATCTGAATGGATGCTTCTGCAACACTGTTGGTTTGAGATTCAGCATCAACAGAATGGTCTGTCAATTGTTCCGCAATCCCAGTCATGCCATCGGCAGAATTGGACAACAGACTTGCATTCTCCTGAACGTTTGAAATAATTTTTCTAAATCCATCCAACAGTTGAGCAATTGCCTGAAGCAAGTCATTTAATTCATGAGAATAAAACTTTTTTCGGATATCAACAGATAAATCCAGCTTTTTTAATTGATTGGATACTCCCATCAATTCTTGAATAGGATTCAATACCAAAAGACGCAATGAAATCATGAGAGATGCACACAGTACAGCCACAATAAACAGTGTTCCAAGGGTTTGTGTGAGTAAAACACCGCGCAATTGATCATAAATTTCTTTCCGCGTCTGGTGCAGCTCTTCAATATCGGAATTTCTTTCAAGCAACAGTTTTTGTTCCAGCAAGTGGCTGGTATGATATAAATAAATCCAGGGAATTGCTGGGATATCTGTTTGAACTTTAAGGGCCTGAAAAGAATTCAGATTCAACGTTTTAGATAATTGAGATGCCATGTTGATTTTTTTTTCTTCTTTCCAGGCAGACAAAAAAGAATGCCCTTGTTGATCACAAAACGATGCAGCAACCATTCCTGGCTGCATGAGCAACAGTTGTATTTGAAATTGAAGGGTTTGCTCATATATAATATCAACAGACTTCATCATTAGAATCATATCCTGAACCTGTTTGTTGAGCTGATGTTCCAATGCTTTTTTTTCCTGATAAAATTTTACCCTGTATGCGTGTTCTTTTTGATTAATTTTTTCATCAGTCATGTTATTTAATAGCTTGATTTCATAATGAATAATCGTTATGCACCCCATGACCATTAAAAGCAAAACGATCCCGCTTGAAAATAAAATTATTTTTGATGCAATCCCCGATCGATTCATAAGACGAAGCATCCTAATTGAAGAGTAACTATTGAAAATAAATCAATCGTCACTCTTAGCGTTTAACATCTACAGCATGTAAAAATGTTGATGCATTCAGTATGATCAACAGTTTATTTTTAAGTTTGCACACACCTTTTTCAAGGTATGCTTTTCGATAATCTCGACTGATGCCTGAAAGATTTTCATCAGCCACCCTGTATTCTATCAAATTTTCTTCAACTTCAACCATATGACCAATTTGATCGACCATTACACCAAAAGATTCTCCGGCATTGGGATGAAACAGAATCACTCTGCTGGATTCATCCGTGGATTTGCTTTTAAAATTTAAAAGTAAGCGTAAATCCAATACAAGATGGACATGACCGCGAATATTGACAAAGCCCATCATTTCGGGCGGTGCATGATGAATTCGGGTTAACGTAACTTCATCGATAATTTCTTTGACATCCAGTATATCCACACCAAAAGAGTGCCCTGCCAGTTGAAATGTACAAAACTGACGTTTTGTTTTTGGTATTTTTTGGGTTTCCGAAGGTATACGATTCATATTCTCCCTCGATTTATTTACTTAAAAGCTTTGCAACAACTTCAACAATTCGATCCCGATCCACTTTAACTTCATAGGCGTCAAATCCTGCTTTAAGGCCAATTTCCCGATCTTTTTCCGAATCCAGACTTGTCAGTGCAATGGCAGGAACATATGGCAATTGATCATCTGATCGGACAGCTCTTAAAAATTCCAGCCCGTCCATGACAGGCATTTCAATGTCTGATATGATCATGTCAATGTTGTGGGTTTTCATTTTTTCCAGTGCTTCTGCACCATTATCTGCCGTAATGACTTCATAGCCCATTGACGTTAAATGCCCCTTAACCAGACGTTGGAAGAAAAGTGTGTCTTCGGCCAGCAGTATGGTTCTTGACTCTTTTTCTTCATTTTTATCAATGATCGTATCTCCAAAAATTTTCTTTTCTGCAGATTCAACCAGGCGGTAAATGTCAATAAAGATCGTAATATAATCATTGACAATCGCTGTCCCCAGAAGCCCTTCCTCCATATAACTTTCTTTGTTCAGGACAAGGGGAAGGTTGATGACATCAATCAATTTTGAAACCAGAATGCCTATGGGCCGATGGGACTGTTTGGGCAAAAGCAAATACATTTTTTCCGATGTTTGACATTCAGAAACATCAAGTAGTTTTTCAAGACGTATGATCAGTGTGGGAATGTTATCCACTGAAATATATTCATTGCCGCCAATGGTTTGTATACGCTCTGGATCAATCAATTCTACACGACGCATTAATAAAAGGGGTACAGCAAATTGTTCTTCTTTTCCGCTGTTAAACAATAAAATACGATGACTGTCTGTTTTGCTTGAACGGTTGTCCTGATTCGTTTTTTCAATCTCTGTTGTAAAACGGACACCCGCGTGCATGGCAATACCGTTGACATCCAAAATCAAAGCAACGGTTCCATCACCCATGATTGTCGTACCTGAATAAACGGTCAGGGGTTTAACCGATGAATGAAGTGGATTAACCACAATTTCTTCGGTGCCAATGACCTCATCAACAATCAAACCAAAGCGTTGATTGCCTATTTTGAGTACAGCAAAAATAAGAATTTTCTGGATATCATCATTGTTATTTAAAATGTCGAGTCCGACTGTGCGATAATTTTCAGATATTTCAGATCGATCATCTTCTGTAAAAGGTTTTGAATGTTTAAGAACTTCATTTAAA
This sequence comes from Deltaproteobacteria bacterium, assembly GCA_002753725.1. GTDB lineage: Bacteria > Desulfobacterota > Desulfobacteria > Desulfobacterales > Magnetomoraceae > Magnetomorum. Next base: position 7,922 of record PEAL01000174.1, on the reverse strand, counting down.
CGAACCAGTGGCAACAATTGCTTTCTTAACCGGAAAACTTCCTGGTCACCATTACATTCAATTAACGTATAAATTTCATCATCATAAAGAGATACTAACTCTTCAACATTGACTTCCGGAATGGCGAATTTTTCATTATTCACCTGCACAATCAAGCATGGAATAATGGCAAGTGTCAGGGGCAATCTCAAATGAATATTCAATCCCTGGCCCACACGAGAGTCCAGCTCAATGGACCCGCCCAGTTGCTCAACAGCAGCCCTCACCACATCCATACCAACGCCACGACCAGAAATTTCTGTTGTTTTTTCAGCCGTTGAAAATCCTGGCATCATCACCAGAGACAAAATTTCCTTTTCAGACATGCGCTCCAGTTCATCTTCTCGTTTCAGACCTTTTTTGATAGCAGATTGCCTGATGCGTTGAGGATCAATACCACGACCATCATCCTCAATGACAATATTAATCTGACCGGCTTCATGGTAAGCCCGGACATTGATATATCCTGTTTCAGATTTTCCGGCTTTAGAGCGATCTACGGGGGATTCAATGCCATGATCACAACAATTGCGTATAATATGTGTCAAGGGATCAGGTAGAGATTCCAGAATGGTTTTATCAAGTTCAACTTCATGTCCATTAATAATAATAATGATGGATTTTTGACATTTTTTTGAGATGTCGCGAACAATTCTGGGCAAACGTCCAAACAATGTGCCAATGGGTTGCATCCGTGTTCGCATGATCGCTTCTTGAAGTTCGGATGTTACCATATCCAGGCGCTGAGAGTTATCGGCCATGCGGGTGTCTGTCTTGTCCACAAGAAGCAAATGTTGATTTCTGACCAACACCAGTTCTCCTGCCAGATTCATGATTTTATCCAGAATATCGACACCAATACGTATGGTATCTGACTGCTCTCGATGAACCTGTGAATGATTGCTGGCTTGTGGTCTTTGTTCTGGGGGTAAACTATTTTCTGTTTCTTTTTTTGAAAGCGACGATGCTGGCAATTTTATTTCATTGCTTGATTTCTTCGCATGATTGGGTCTATTTTTTTGAAGGGAAGTGTTCACCTCTTTTGGTCCGGTTTGCTTTGAAAAGGTGTCAGATTTTTTTTTGATGCTTACCGGTGTTGAAGGGGTACACTGAGGCGTTGAACAGTCGGTGAACAATACAGGATGGATATGATCCATATGGATTTGCAAAACAACCGATATATCATTTTCTGTCAGGTTGGTTGCATAAAGAACCTGACAATAGAGAGGAATCGTCGCAAAATCAACGGATAAATCTTCAGCCGGTGACTCCCATTTGACAGAAATAATTGTGCCCATGCCGTTGAGATCTTTGATCAACGTTTCCGGACAAATATCCATTTGCTGATTCAGCAAGGTTAAGTCATAGTCCAAGACAAAAAGATAAGGGTGGTGAATATCTTTTAAGAAGGCTTCATCAATATAAAATCCTGATTCTATTAAATTATCAATTGTAAAGCAGGGACTGTTGTCAGACGCATCGGGTGTCTGTGTTTCTTTGGTTGAACGTTTAGCTGGACCTTGGGTTGAATCATCCGAATCTTTGGAATTCAGGATGTCGGGAGATTCTGATCCTGTTTCTACGGACCGAATTAATTTTTGAAGCCTGTCATATACCCCTTGAATTTCAACATGTTCACTGTGTAATGGATCCTTGACCATTGTTTGCAAAAGATCGCTTCCAGATAAGAGCGTATCAATATAAATAGATTCTGGTACAATCACCTTTTCGCGCATTTTTTGGAGCAACGCTTCCATCACGTGCGCCAGACGGGTAATTGCATTCAAGTTCAAAAAACCTGAACTGCCTTTAACTGAATGGATCGATCTAAAAACTTTGTCAATCAGGTTGGGGTCAGGGACATCTTGCTCCTCAAGCGCTAAAAAGTCATCCTCAATATTTTCAAGATGTTCCCTGGCTTCAACAATAAACTCATTCAGCATGTTCTGATCAATTTGCATGCCTTACATCCTTAAAAAACCTGTATGTATGATTTTCTTTGAGGTACAAATATATTAACTGCATAATCATATAGAGAGAACATTCTAATTTTTCTTACATTATTTTTAAGGCTTGGCATTCTTTTTTGTAACCACTTGATATTATTTTATTTCGATCTGAATCATGGTTGACCAACAATAATTGATAAACGAAAATATACAATATAAGTTGTAGGCTTATGCATATTGCGATTAGCCTCTACTTATTTTGTAATCTTTATCCGGTCATTGGCTCAATTTTTTTTGAGGGGGAAATTTTTTTCAAGACAATTTGAGTTGAATTAGGAATGCTCGAAAAATAAGTTCCCCATTTTAATTTCGGCGGCACGATCCTTAATTCGATGAATAGTGGAGTCCTAAAGCTTTAGCTTTGGGAGTTCCTTAGATTTTCAATGCGTTGTTTTTCTGTAACTCCCAAAGCTAAAGCTTTGGGACTCCAACAAAAAGAAGTAAATTTGATGAAAAATCAATGGTAATATTTTTATGATATAGAAGCATGGCGATAATTGGTGACCTAAAACCAATCAAAACGATGACTTCTGTGTCATCGAATCTTCCCAGAGATCAAGAGGTCTGAAGTTTTGTTGCAGCTTTCTTTTGTTTATGATAAATTTTTGAAGATATAAAAGACTGATGATAATTATTATTGGTACAATCCATGCATCTTTTTTGCATAATGGTAACGTTCACACTAAGGCTGATTGAAGCCCTAACGAATAAAATTTACTGATCAAACGGAGAAAATTCATGACGACAGAAAACGAAGACCAGTATCTTTTTCAAGAAGAAGATTATATGTTTTGTGATGAATCTGATGATGATATGGCGGATCAAAATGTCATCATGTCCTCAGGCACACCCTGGAAAATTATGATTGTTGATGATGAGGTTGATGTTCATCGAATGACAGAAAGAATTCTTGAAGATATTATGTTCGATGGTCGAGGATTTACTTATTTAAATGCGTATTCAGGAAAAGAGGCTAAAGAATTGATTGAGGCGCATCCCGATACGGCATTGATCTTATTAGATGTTGTGATGCGAACAGAAAATGACGGGCTCAAAGTGGTGGAATTCGTCAGAAATCACATTCAAAATTCTTTTGTTCGGATTATTTTGCGAACCGGTCAACCCGGTCAGGCGCCTGAACGAAAAGTCATTACAGATTATGATATCCATGATTATAAATTGAAATCAATGCTGACAGATCAAGCATTATATACTGCGGTGATATCGGCTCTGCGCACATACAGAGACTTGAGAATTATTGAAGAAAAACATAATGCCCTTGAATGTGCAATGACTGAAGCACAGGTTGCGCAAAAAGCAAGGTATCAAATTTTAGCCAACATGGGCCATGAAATAAAAACCCCACTTCAGGGTATACTGGGATTTACTGAAATATTATTAATCTCTGAAGCCAATGAAACGAAGCGGGAATATTTGAACCATATCAAGGATGCTTCTGAAGGTTTACATAAAGTTTTAACCAATGTCCTGGATTTGACAGAATTGGTGGACAGCAACTGGGAACTTAATGAACTGGAGTTTAACTTTATTGAATTTTATGAAAAGATTTTGGACACCATTCGTATACAGGCTGAATGGAAAGGCATTGATGTGACATTGGACATTGATGAGGATGTTCCTGAAATAATCATTGCAGACCAGAAACGCTTAAAACAGATACTGATGAATCTTTTGATCAATGCGGTCCGCTACACTGAAGTGGGAACTGTTGCTTTGAGCGTTCAGCTCAAGCCAGACAGTCTGCTTCATTTTATTATCAAAGATACAGGTGCAGGGATTCCCAAAGAAAACCAATCGCAAATTTTTGATCCATTCATGCTTGGGGAAGATTTTCTCACCAAAAAATACGCTGGAACCGGTGTGGGCTTATCGATTTGTAAATCAATTGTTCAAAAAATGAATGGTAAGATCTGGTTTGAAAGTGAATTGAATCAAGGCAGCACTTTTTATTTTTCCATCCCCATTCAGACAGCACTTGAAAAAAAATCATTCTGATGTTAGCTAACTAAAAAAAAGCTGGAATATCAATCCATTACGCATGCTTTTTTCTGAAAACTTATACAACGCATCGAAACCCGATAATATTGGATGAATATCCTGGATAATGCAATGAACGTTGATATAAATAAGGTTTATTATTGCTGATCCATGATCCACCTTTTGCAATAAAATAGGTTTTGTTATTTTGCTGGTCTTCAAATTGTGTGCAGGTCCATTCAAGAACATTTCCCAAAGTATCCACGATTCCCAATGCGTTTTCCCATTTCTGATATTTATCCACAGGCGTTGTATCTGCATTGGCTGTCGCTTCAATATTACATCGGTTTTTTTTCCATTTATTCCCCCAGGGAAACACAACACCTTTTTGCGTTCGCGCCCCAGCCTCCCACTCCGTCTCTGTTGGAATACGTTTGTTGACCCATTGCGCAAAAGCCATTGCATCTTCAATGCTTACCTGAACAACCGGATGATTTCGTTTCTGATTAAGATCACTTCCTAAGCCCAACGGCCGATGCCAACATGCACCTGCTTGTTTTTTACAGGATAAGGCTGAATTGAGAACAACAGATTTTTTGCCTGTATTTGGATTGTTTTTTTTGAGAAATCGTCCTGTGTATACCATTCCATATCCCAATCGTTCTGCTGTCGTAACATAACCGGTCTTGTTAATAAAAATAGAAAAAAGTAAATTTGTGACAGGAAATTTTCCCATATAGAAATCCTCTAATAAAATTTTTTTTCTTTTGATTTCATGCCGTTCAGGATGCTTAGTGCCAATAATATATTTATCCTCATCAATCAGAAGATACTGATTGTAAAAACGTTCCATTGATCCCAGATAACCATCAAGCTTTTCATCCAGCAAAATCCTTTCTTTTAAAATACCATCATCAGTAAATTGATGGGCTTTATCAAGCCCCAATGTCCCAACGGGTAAGCCGGCATCAATAACTTCAACCAGATCATCTTCAATTTCAATCGTTTCTTCCTCATAATCTTCTTCTTCTTCTTCCTCATCATCATCACCGATTTCCTCAATTTCTTCAATTTCTTCTATCACTTCCTCAACAATTTCTTCTTCCGCATCATCGTCATCAATTTCTTCAATGATTTCCTCTTCAATGATCTCTTCCTGAACGATATCCTCATCGTCATCCTCTTCCTCGTCAACTTCTTCAATGATTTCTTCAATGATTTCATACTCATCATCATCATCTTTTTTTTCATCCTCACTGACTTCTGGTTCTTTTTTTTCATCATCTTCAGATTGAGCAAATTTTTCCATAACAGACGATAAGGTTTGATCCAGTTTAGAAAGGAAAAATTCATTTTGCTTGGTGTCTTGCTGAATAAAATCTGTTGAGGAGATAGCACGTTCAATGACATTCAGGTAATCGAACAATTGTTCAAGGGATATGGCCCTTTCTTTACCGGACCCCGTGGCAAATTTTGCAAATATGGTATCTCGGGCCTCATTTGAAATATCAAAAATATTTTCATTGCCAATAACAATACCATCGGGATTCAACCCACTTCGATACAGGCGTTGAAAATCACTGTTGACACTCGTTTTCAGGCTATGAAAATTTTTGCGCTTATAGACGATCTCTTCTGAATTCTGGATGTCCCATAACTGTCTGATAAGATCGTCTGTATCAAGAGGTTCAGGAATTGAGTCAACATGAGTTTCATAGGATTTCATAACCAGGTCAATTAATTTACGCTTGACGGAATTATCAGTATAGTGCAAACTGGTAATCGCTTTTTCAATTCTTTCCTGGGAAATAATGACTGACATATAACGTTCCTTTTGCTATTTATTTAACATAACTTGTCTTTTTTATTTTTTTGTGTTACGAAATTCATTTAATAAATCAGACATATTTTTTGCAGCATTCCAGATAAAAAAAATAACTATCTGAAAAAAATAGTTAAAATAATAATAAATCATTTTTTAGATTTATATCGTCGAATTTGGGAACGGTCACGAGGGTTCCCTCGATGAATACATCCATATACCAGATTCATCTGTAATGAATAAAGGAATTTTATTATGGCGCGTATTTTATCCATAATTAATCTCAAAGGAGGGAGTGCTAAAACGACGACAGCAGTCAATTTATGCGCCTCTCTTGCAATTGCAGAAAAAAAGACGCTTTTGATTGATTGTGACCCACAAGGCAATGCATCCATTGGCCTGGGAATCGACAAACGTTCCTTGAAACAATCATTTTATCATACCATGATCAACGGCCATATATTCCCGGATGATATCATTGATACGGATCTTGAATACTTGAAAGTCCTCCCCTCGCGCATTGAGTTGATCCGTGCAGAATTACAGCTCACAGACAGGCCGGAAAAAGAGTTTATCTTAAAAAAAGTCATTGAATCCATTGCCAATGATTATGATTTCATCGTTCTGGACACTTCGCCATCGATTGGTCTTTTAACAGTCAATGCATTGGTCGCTTCAAATGAATTTATGATCCCGCTTCCTTGTGAATTTTATGCGATTGAAAGCCTGGGACAAGTGTTAAAGGCTGTTCAGCTCATACGCAATCAATTTAATCCATCATTAACGTTTTCTGGAATATTGTTGAGTATGTTTCAAGAAAATGAAGATTTTTCCGGTCATATTGCTCAAGAAGTCAAAACGCACCTTCAACATAAAGTGTTTAAAACCGTTATACCATATGATACTCAGGTGAAAGAATCCCCTGCTCATGGGAAATCGATATTGACATTAGATATTAAATCCATTGGTGCACAATGTTTTTTAATGTTAGCAAATGAAATCATCAATCAGTGATGAATAAACCCAAAGAATGCAATCAGCATGTTAAACATGTCCATTGCATGTTTTTAAGAAAAAATGGAATCATGACCAGATATACTGTCTGGCGGTGATATGTTGGGGGAAACCTAAGGAGAGCGATCTCCTTAATTTAGCATGTTTTTTTCACGGTAAGGAGTTTTTGAATGAATATTACAGATCCCGAAGTCATAGAAAGAGGTGAACGTGACCTGATGGATGGTATCATCGCGGATTTGGATTGGGTGACGATTGAAAATATTTTCAAAGAAAGGCATCGACTGAACATTGAAGACGATGTTGAGTACCAACAAGGCGACCTCATTATTCATGGTGATAAGGTTGCTTATGAACTAAAATTTCAGGTTAAATTAAATCTTTCTGTTTTATGTGGCCGAGACGGAAAATATATTGCCGTGAGAAGTTCTCTGGATATACCAGAAAATATTGCACCACCAGATATACAGCCCATAGACTCTGAATCAATACCATCTGCTGAGGATCAAACCGAATCTGCTGATACGACAACCGAACCGACTGAAGATAATACACAAATAGCAGATGCGGAACCACAAATAGAAGATACGATTGATCCACCCGATGAAGAGGAACCTGACATAAAAGAATCTCTTGATACTGATCAAGAACAACATATCGTTGACGCTGATGAAATGATTATGGACGTTATTGACGAAACGGATGAGTTGCCAGAAGATGCTCCTGTAGATGAGTCAGAAACAATTGAAGATTTGCCCGAATCAAAACCTGAAGCCATATCTCAGACAGCACCAGAAATTATGGCTCTTGAAGAATATACTCCTGTTCAGGAGACTTCAGAGGAAACTGATGCCATTGAAGAGGAGCCTGATGATGAGATAGTTGAGGATGTCATTGAGGAGGAGCCTGTTGACGAAATCGCTGAGGATGTCATTGAAGAAGAGCCCGCCGATGAAATAGCAGACGACGTTATTGAAGAAGAGCCTGCTGACGAAATCGCCGAGGATGTCATTGAAGAAGAACCTACCGATGAAATCGCA
>PEAL01000173.1 GCA_002753725.1 Deltaproteobacteria bacterium | reverse complement strand
GTATGCAAAAACATCAATATACAATACTATTTCCACAGTGTTCATCTGGATCAATGCCGCTATAAAATGATTAATTTTTTTAAAACCACTGGCGCGTCTACGAAATAAATCATCCACCCTATCAAATTGTCTAAGCCGGTAATCAAGTTGCATTTTCTTCAATAGTTCTGTTTCATATGTCCCTCCTCTCTGGCTTATCAGAGTGTCCATTTCACATGCGGAAATGACGCCCTCTTGCCGTTCCCACCCATATGTTAAAACAGCTTCAATGCTCATTGTCTTTTTTTCCTCATTGGTGGAGTGTCATAAATATTCACTGCTGGATAGAATATCACTCAAAACACTCACCTTCTGTGCATAGTGTAATTTTACGAATATGCTCAAACAGCTCATCAACCCTCTGAGATCCCTTTTTCAACGCTTTTCTAATACCGCGTTTGGATAAAAACAGCCAGTGATCTTTGGATGTCGCCTGTTCAATTTTATACCGAGGATAGCGGGTTGCCAAATAGCGAAGATATTCACGAACAACACTCGGCCCCTGATTGTATGCTGCAATGGCCATGATTGCTGCCAGCGAAGGCCTCAGATGAAGTTTTCTTTTGTCAAGAATCCATTCATAATTGATATAATGCCTGAGCAACATTGCCGATATAATTATGTTGGTTTCAATATTTAAAATAGTACCAAAGCGTTTACCATAGTTCATGTCGGTTATTTTTAATAAAGCAGGATGGACGGCTGCATATTTTTTTCGAAGAACCTCGCCTTTGAGATCTCTTTTAATCAAATTTCGCACAAGGCCTCGATTTTTTCCATATGAAAAACCTTTTCGTATCAATTCTGAACTGACCTCTTTGACCACTTTCCAGCTATATGGATCAAACTTTTTAATATGATCAGGAAAATCCCCCAACACGGGAAACATAGGATAAAAGCCCATTGTCCTGAGAATTTCATCAATCACCGGATCTGAATAAATGGTTTGAATGTGATTGGCAGCAGCATGTAACCGTCGATTTTCAAGGGGTTCATTTTTTCGAATCAAGTTAATTTGTTTGATGGCAATATGGGTAATTTGCCCCAATCCAAGAGCGCCGGTGTAGCTTTTGATTTTAAAGTCAAACTTGGATTCCTGAAAAATTAAACAAAACAAGGTTGGAAAAGGAATTTGAAAAAAATGCGCCGCTGTATGAGCAGACAGAATAATTCGCATGGCGGTATTTTCAGAGTAATCATAAATGGGATCCGTGGATACTGGAATTAAAAATTCCTTGTACCATCGACTGTTCATAATATAGTCAACCAGTTCCGGAAGGGCTTTCTGGCAGGGAAGCGATAAAACATTCCGACGGTATCGGAGGCTGCTGATTTGATCATAGGAGGTCATTAATTGATGGAGTCGTTTGAGTGGGTCATTGGGTATTTCATCATCTTGTTTTTTATTGAATGCTTCATATCGAATATTGACATGACGCAGAATGTCTTCTGCACTCATGTGAGTGACAAGACTTGGATTGTCTAAAGCCGGTGGAATATAGCCCATTGGTAGCAGTGGCTCTGGCAGTGTTTCCAATGTGAATGGACGGTATTCATGACCATTCAGATGGGGTTCGCCTGCCATACAACACAATAAGCAAAGAACCACAATGCGTAATAAATAATGTTTACATTTAATTGAAGGCATAACAGTACATGCCTATGAGGCAACAGGGTTAATCTTAATACTCCTGAATCGGTTGAATGGGAATCGGTGGATATATTTGCCCCTGCTTGGGTGGCATTGAATTGTATACCCATGAAACATCGATGATTCCAATAGACAAAGCTGAATTGAGCGAAGACACAGGCCCGGCATTGAGTGCTGAAAAGGGCTGTATGGCATTCAAATGACCACGAAGTAAAATGCTTTCCATTTTCATATTCAATGCAAATATCGCCACAGATTGATTATTGGGAATGGTGGATAATTCCCGATGATATGCCAATGTCGAAAAAACCAGACGTTGGGAATCTAATGTGCGGCATTGAAGCAAAGGCATCAATCGCGGATATCCTGTTTCATCCCTATAAGCGAGACACTTGATGGTATCCAGGCGATCTAAAAGATTGATTATCCAGGGGGTAAAGACTGGAGCAGGCGTTGACTTTTTCATAAACTTTTTTAACAGTGAACTTAATATCATTGCAGGTACAATTTGCCCGAGGGGTAAGGATTCCCGTCCATACGTTTCGATGAGATTCATATAATGAACGGTATGAATACCAAAATAAGAATTATAGCGAAACAACGGTTTACTGTTCATTAAAATAAATTCGTCACCTTCCTGACGGGCATGTGTCCATTGTGCTTTTCCCCGCCACATGGATCGGTCCGGTGTCAGGATTAAAAAACCTGTGTTGGGATTCTGTTGGACATGAATTTTGCTGCATCCTTCAGTAAAAGCGCCCCAAATGAGAGTATCTGACGTATTTGCCTGTAGCGTGGTAATCAACGTAATATGTGGCAAGTTCTCTTTGTTCAATGTGGACAACAAACCAATTTTGGTGTCAATTTCAAAATCTTTCATGTCCTGAGAGACGAATGTGGTGTTCATGAGTGGTTAATCTCCTTTGATTCATTTTGAGTGTAACCACTCCAATGGACAATATCTGGATTAACACATGCCTGTTTTGCCATGTCAAAAAATGCAAGCATCTGTTGTTTTTCATAGAATGAATATTCCTTGAAGGGCCAAATCAGGCCAAGACGCTCGTATTTGTCCTGACACAGCGGATTAAATGCACAAAGATCCCAACGGGTAATAATTTCTCTGGGAAGCGTTGAGATCAATTGACCAATACCGGTGATATTTTCACGATTGCCTGTGCCACCGGGGATGATTGGTGTTCGTATCCATACACGTGTTTTTAAATGATTGTCTGTAATTCTTTTGACAATATCCTTCAAATTTTGAATGATTCGTTTATTGGAATGGGCGGTGAATTCTACATGACGATCTGGATCAATTTCTTTAATATCGTATAATATAAGATCCGTTTCAGGCAATAGTTTTTTAAAAACAGTTGCATCACAATAACCACAAGTATCTAATGCTGTATGAATACCGGCTTGTTTTAATTCACCCAAAAGAATGGATACCATTTCAGATTGTAAACACGGTTCCCCACCAGACAGTGTAACTCCGCCTCCTGATGTGTGATAATAGGTCATGTCTTTTTTAAGGGTAAGCATGATTTCATCCACTGTCTGATACTGACCGATCATCTCCAAAGCAGCACCAGGGCAGGCATCAACACATGATCCACAGTGGTTACAAGAAGAAGAAATTTGAATCTGCTTGTGTTCACTTTCTAAAATTGCGTTTTCCGGGCATGTGTCCATACAGACATGGCAGGCAAGACATTTTTCTGGATGCCATTGAACATGTGGTTTTGATGATATGGTTTCCGGATTGTGGCACCAGGAACATTTTAAACTGCACCCCTTAAAAAATACCGTTGAACGAATTCCAGGACCGTCATCCATTGACATGCGTTGAATATTTGCAATAAATGCTTTTTTGTGAAAAGGCATTTGATTCATCCATTCAAATAAATTGTTTGTTGATTAGGATATGTAAAATAAGTATAACACAAGAACAATTCATGGTTCAACTTTATTTTAGATTTTATTTGGTTTTCAGAACAGATTTTCGTCTCAAAAAAAATTTCGACTTTTGAGAATGGCTTAATTTAATTTTTGACAAATATTCTAAATTTTGGTATTTTTTTTGATCTCTATTTATTCATCTGTTGTTATTCAGTCTATGAAAAACAATAGGTTGTCAGATAATTCCGATTCATGCTGTTTTTCCTGTCATTAATTTTAATTCAAAATTTTATTCACATACTAAAAATTTATTTAAAAATTTTATTAAACAGTTAAGGGAGATTTCCAAGATGAAAAAGAAACTTCTAACAGGTGTAACATTATCATGCTTGATGTTTACAATCGTTCAGGCCTGGGGGGCAGGGTTTGCCTTGTATGAGAACAGTTCAAGAGGCACTGCCATTTGTGGTGCCTTTGTTGCTCAAGCAGATGACCCATCAGCAGTGTTTTATAATCCTTCAGGGATTACCCAGCTTGAGGGCCGTCATATAACCAACGGTATAAATACCTATACAGGATTTGTTGAAATCCATTATCCCGGTGGTGGAAGCGAATCCGTAAAAGAAAAAACCTGGTTTGTCCCTAACTTTTATCTCAGTCAGCAAGTAACAGATAAAATGTGGATTGGTCTTGGCGCTTTCGCTCCATTTGGCCTGGGAAATCAATACCGTGAAAACTGGTATGGACGATACAATATGTATCATGCTGAAATTGCGTGCATGGAGTTAAACTCCAATGTGGCTATCAAAGTCAATGATTCTTTATCTGTTGCTTTTGGCATATCACGTCAGAGCTTTGAGATTTTGTCAAAGCGGAAAATCGACCCCAAATCTCAAATCATTGCAGGTCTTTCTGCTATGGGACTTGCAGATCAAATTAATGCCAACATGATTAGCAATCTTAATGAACTGGGTGACATTGATCAAGAAGTCCTCCTTGAAAAACCCGCCTATCGATATAATGTTTCTTTTCGATATCAAATCAATGAAAAGCTTTCTGTTGGCGGTAATTACCGTTCAAAAGTTTCATACACACTTACCGGTGATGTTGAATACAATGACTTGCCCTCTATCAAGGCAACATATGAAGCCTTTACTCAGCAGGGAATAGCAATGCTTAATGGAACCCTGACAAACGCAAAAGTGGCTGCGGATATTTCTCTGCCAGACCTTTATATTTTTGGGATTGCCTACAAAGTGACCGACAAACTGACTGTTGAAGCAGATATTGTCAGAACCCAATGGTCTGTATATGATAAACTTACCTATCATTTTGAAAATGGTTTGGGAGACACTGAGGATAAAACCGGTTGGAAAAACGTCAATTGCTATCGGTTTGGGGCGGAGTATCAGGTCAATGACCAATGGGTTGCAAGACTTGGATACCTTTTTGATGAATCCCCTTTGGATGATAACTATGTTGATTTTTCACTTCCAGGTAATGACAGACATTTATTCACCAGCGGCTTTGGTTTTAAATATAATAAATTTACAATCGATGCCCATTATGGACTGGTCATTTGTCTCGACAGGGATAACAAGGCAAATCTCAACCCCAATGCATTTATCGACTATGAGTGGCAACACACTGGATCCTATACGCATCAGCTGGGCTTCAATGTTTCCTATGATTTTTGAAACGATGAGCAGGTTCTGAGTGATCATTTTGGCGAATTCTTCCTCAATCATAGAATAAATACACCTTATGAAGGACGTTGGCATGCATATAAAAGAAGAACCTATAAAAACTTTAATGAATACTGTAATCAATTTTGATGATGTTAAAGAACTTTTCAAAGAAACAGACAAAAAATTTCATAAAACGGATAAACAGCTGCGAGAAATTGGTCAACAAATTTCTAAATTAAAAGATATCGTCGGGGGCATTGGCAATAATAATGGGTTTGTTGCCGAACAATTATTCTACAACAGTCTTTCAAAAAGTATGTCCCTTGGAAATTTAACCTTTGATTCCATTGATCGAAATCTTGAACGAACACGAAGAGGCTTGAAAGATGAGTTCGATATTATCTTAACAAATTCAAATATTCTCATTATTGTAGAAGTCAAGTATAATTTTCATCCCAATGATGTGAAAAAAATACTTACAAAAATCAACAATTTCAAACAATTATTTCCAATCTACAGTAACTATAAAGTTTTAGGTGCTGTTGCAGCGTTGGCAATGCCTCAAGAAACAATTGATATTGCAAAAGAGTATGGTTTTTATGTTTTGACTCAGGATGGAAATGATATCAAAATTTTGATAGAGCCTTCTGTGGTGTAATAAGGAAGGAATGCTCGAAAAATAAGTTCCCCATTTTAGATTGGAGTCCCAAAGCTTTAGCTTTGGGAGTTACAGAAAAAAAACGCATTGAAAATCTAAGGAACTCCCAAAGCTAAAGCTTTAGGACTCCACTATTCATCGAATTAAGGATCGTGTCTCCGAAATTAAAATGGGGAATTTATTTTTCGAGCGTTCCTCACTGATCGCTTCCCGTAATCTTTGGGTAAGCCCCTTTAATATATCATATAATTTTTAACTTAAGAGAGAAAAAAGACTAAGGAGAAAAAAATGTATACAAACAGCACGTTTAATTTTATTAAAATTTCTGGCATAGTGAAGACGTTGATGTTTTTTCTGATCATGATCTGCCTTTTTCCCGCTTGCGATAGCGCGGAAAATATCAGTCCAAAACCTGTCAAACTGAATGGTATGGCTGTGGCAGGGGCTCCCATTGAAGGCAGTGTTATTATCAGGGGCCAAAAAGGACGTTTGGAAAGTTGTACCATTGAAAAAGATGGCTCGTTTAATGTTGATGTCAGTGAACTGAAAGCACCTTATATTTTATGGTCAGAAGGCACGCTCAACAATGAACCCGCCAATTATTATTCAACCTCCAATGAATCCGGTTATGTCAATGTTAATCCAGCAACCCATGTATTGTTGGCCATGTCATTGAAACAAGACCCTGCTGTATATTTTAAAACCAGCAATACCCCGCCAGAAGAATCAGATTTAAACGATGCCAAAGAAACACTGAATCTGTTATTTGAAAAAGTAGATGAATTCTCTGAATCTATTGAATTACCAGATCATTTTGATCCCATGAAAGATGAATTCAAAGCTGATAAGAAAAGTTTTGATCGTATCCTTGAAACCATTGACATGCAGATTGTTGGCTCTCGCGTCAGTCTGAAGCTCAAAAACACAAGCACGTCCTTATATGAATTAGATGTTCAAACCAGTACAACGGTTGTTGAAATGCCAGAGACACAAGACCTCAAAGAAATCGTAGAAAAAAATTATTCTCCAATATTTCAATTTCCTGACACTTTTTTATGGGGAACAGCAACCGCCGCCCATCAAGTGGAAAGCGATAACACTAACAATGATTGGTATGCCTGGGAAGAACTTAACCGCATTAAAGATGGTCATTCCAACCTGACCGGCCCGGATCATTGGAATAATTATGAACTGGATTTTGACATTGCACACTATCAACTGGGAACCAATGCTTATCGCATGAGCATTGAATGGAGCAAAATAGAGCCATCACCAGGCATTTATGATCCAGCTGTGATTGCTCATTATCATGCAATGCTTGATGCTCTCATCGCACGAGGCATTAAACCTGTCGTATCTTTACAACATTTCAGCCTTCCTTTATGGATTCACGATCCCACACCGGACCCTGAAAATAATAACAAACCCAAAAATCCTGGATGGAACGATGACAGTGCCAATCCATATATTATTGAACGGATTGTTCAGTTTACAAAGGATATGGCACATGAATTTGGTTCTCAGGTGGACTGGTGGATCACCATCAATGAACCCCTGGTCATGTATGCCAATGGATACCTTGTGGGCGATTTCCCGCCCGGTGTCGGATATAAAAATGAACCCGGGGCATTGAATCTTCCTTTTCCTTTGGGACATCATGATACCATCAAAGAAAATTTAAATGATGCATACAAGGAAAAAGCCTATGGGCTGAAAGCAGGCATTCAAGCATCAAAAATTATTTTCCCCAATATTATCCGCGCTCATGTTCTTATGTATGATGCCATCAAAGCATTCGATACCATTGATGCTGATGGTGACAACGCTTCCTCCATGATTTCAATTTCCAAGCATCATGTGGTTTTCAGAGCATTGGGTGCTGATCCTGTTAATGTGGGTGCTTATTTACAAATGCAGTTCCTGTGGAATGAGATGATTTGGGATGCCATTATTCTGGGCCAATTGGACAGTGATTTGGATCAGGAATATGATGAAGATTTAACTCAAAATTATGGCACATTTCCAAAGGTGGACTACATTGGTTTTAATTATTATGCCCGAAGAGATATTGTTCCGGTGAATCAAATGGCAATGATGATGGGTGTTGATGTGGCAGAGTTCGATTTTTTTAAGGGCTTTCCGGTGGATACATCGGCAACCGGTGCATTGAGTGAATTGCTGTTGGGTAACAATTACAACTGCCTGGGATGGGAAATTTATCCCCAGGGCATGAAAGACATTATCAAATTTTATTCAGATAAATATGGCAAGGCAAAAAATCTTCCCATCATGATTACTGAGAATGGAACCGACAACGATGCTGACCGACCAGGTTTTGTGGTGGATATGATCGAAAAAGTGGGAGATGCCATGAAAGAAGGCTGTAATATTATTGGTTATCTCCATTGGTCGTTAATGGATAATTTTGAATGGGAAAGAGGCTATGGTCAACATTTTGGTCTGGTTCGCGTGAACTTTGATTATCAAGCCAGACAGGCCAATCGAACCGTTACAGAAGGCGGAAAAGCCTTTGCCAATATTATTTTGAACAAAGGTATTGTTCCTTCTTTAAAAGCCAAATTTGGTACAAACGATACACCAGAAAACATTCGCAACGATAAAGACATTTGTTCTGAAAATCAGGGGGCAGAACCAGATGATGAAAAAGTAACCGAAAATTGGGAAACCGCTCTGGATGGCACAAAAGGGGCGGTTACATGGTCCATTTCTCGTGAAGCAGATGGTTCCTTGATGGCATCGGGTGAAGGTCTTTACGGCATCAATGCAATGGGCAATAATGTGAACGTCTCCTTTCCTTTTGAAAATGTTCAGGCCATTGTGTCTGAATCTTCTGTTCTGTATACAGCAACAGGGACAGCTTCCATCAAAGAAATGCCAAGTATGACATCTGGGTTTACCTATGTTTTTGACGGCCTTCAAGGGGCATATAAAATTTTTGTGGACAGCACAACTTGGCAAGGCATGCTTTCTTCGCATCCAATTGTTGGTCAGGCCATATCAACATTGATCAGCGGTAGTGGTATTACTGGCGGCACAGATTCAAACAAATGGAAAGCCATTCTGGACACGGATAAAGGTGAGATACTATGGGAAGTGGCTGAAGCAACAGAAGAAACAGCAACTGTATCTGGTGAATGCCTGTACCATATTTTTGCACTTGGAAGTGATCAAACCATCTCACTGCCTTTTGAAAATATTCCTGTAACGCATACGGATTCCAGTATATCGTTTACAGCAACAGGCACAGCAAGCATACAAGGTATGCCGGGCATGACATCTGGATACACCCTTAAAATAGATGGCACTTCCGGAACATACGAAATTTCAGTCACTGACACAATGTGGCAAAGCCTTCTGGACAAGCATCCCATTCAAGGATCAGCGGTTATCTCACAACTGTCAATCGAACCATCCGCGCCGGTCGTCAAAAAAGGGGACAGTTCGCCTCTAACCACGACCAACATTGATGGCTTAACTGTTCTTTTAAAGAAAAATGGAACGTTTTCTATTTATAATGCAGTAACGCCGGTACTCAAGAGTCAGGGAGATCCCAAAAGTAATGGCGGTCTGCTCTGGCGAAACGCAGCCATTACACCGTCATTGCCTCTGGCAGGCACCGTTCAGGGCGGATTTTTAGGCCATGAAAAATTTACAGTGGAAAGCGAAACAGATGCTCCCTGGATTTCTGCGATTCAGTCAACAGAGACCCAGACCACAGATAAAGGCATTCAAGTCACTGTTGCCCATGCAGATGGTTTAACAAAAGCCTCTCTTTCCATTGAAGAACATACGGTTGAGGGCATCACCACTCCTGTACTTAAAGTGATCGTTAAAGCCCCGGAAGATGCCAACCATATTTCCTTATCCTTTGCCAGTGATCCCAATGAACGTTTTTATGGTTTTGGTTCGCCCACCTGGACCACACAACACCGAGGTAACAGTATTCCCATCTGGGTGACAGAACAGTTGCTCGGAAGAGTGACTGATGAAGATCCAAACAATTTCATGGAATTAAAAGGCCATCCCTATGACAACCAGATTCCCATTCCATTTTTTATGAGTTCCAATGGATACGCCATTTTACTTGACACCACCTATCGTTCCCTGTTTGAAATGTGTACGGATGATCATCCTGATAGCTGGCGCTTAGAGACCTGGAACCATGAAACCCGTTTTTACATTTTTACCGGCGCCAATTTTATCGATTTATTAAAAACTTACACCGCCATATCTGGACGACCGGATATGCCACCAGACTGGTTTTTCGGCCCCATGAATGATGCTGTTCGCGGTGAAGCCAATGTTCTTCGCGTGGCAAAACTGATTCGGGATAACAATATCCCCTCAACGGTTATCTGGACAGAAGACTGGTTGGGGATTGGTTCTCAGCAAACCGGTTTTCGTCTGAGTCATGACTGGGATGCATCCGACATTGAATATCCCAATCTGGGCAGCATGATCGATACCCTTCATTCTGATGGTTTTAAATTTTTGGGGTATTTCAGCCCGTTCATTCCCAATCCTCAAACAACCCCCAATCATAATCAGGAAAAATGGCAGGCAGCCAATGACAACACATACTTTTTCCTGAATCCCGAAGGAACCATGCGCGAAATGCTGGTTCCACCGCTCATTCCGCCAGCAGGCGGAGGTCTTGATCTGACCAAATCAGCGGCTGTGGAATGGTACAAAACGTATGTCAGACAGGCTGCGCAACTGG
>PEAL01000172.1 GCA_002753725.1 Deltaproteobacteria bacterium | reverse complement strand
ATATATTTCAAGTATTTGTTTAATATTTACTTCTTGAGAGGTTCGGATATAGCCAGTTATTTTAGGAATACTGACAAACAACGCATTGAAAAGCTAAGGAATACTCGAAAAATAAGTTCCCCATTTTAGATTGGAGTCCCAAAACTTTAGCTTTGGGAGTTACAGAAAAACAACGCATTGAAAATCTAAGGAACTCCCAAAGCTAAAGCTTTGGGACTCCACTATTCATCGAATTAAGGATCGTGTCTCCAAAATTAAAATGGGGAACTTATTTTTCGAGTATTCCTAAGGAACTCCCAAAGCTAA
The DNA here is from genome assembly GCA_002753725.1 of Deltaproteobacteria bacterium. GTDB lineage: Bacteria > Desulfobacterota > Desulfobacteria > Desulfobacterales > Magnetomoraceae > Magnetomorum. The sequence goes on along the minus strand of PEAL01000172.1, from coordinate 10,400 downwards.
AGCTTTGGGACTCCAGCCCAATTATTTGATTACTTCATCGATACATTCATTTCCAATACAAACAAAATATCAATCATGGATATTCGTCCATCATTGTTTACATCTGCATGAACAATCACCAACTCCTGCTCAATTCCTGAAATGGCCTGAAGTCCTGTGATGATATCTTTTAAGTCAATCAGACCATCATTGTTTAAATCTCCATTGATGGGCGCATGTGTATTTTTAATTCGAATGGTTTGAGTGTCGCCCTCAAACCCCTGGGCCTGGGCTGAAAGGGTAATTAATCGAGAAGTGTCTGACAGTTGATCTGACACAAAAAGATCAAAGAAAAGGCTGCTTTGTCCGGCGGGAAGGGTTTGCTTTTGAAAGATGGATACAATATCCGAATGGTTGGAAACAAGATTGATTTCCAAATCTTGTGCATATATGCCAGGGATAGAAATCAATCCAGCTCGTGACAGAAGTCCATCGCCAATCGTTGATTGATCAGGAATCCATAAACTCAGTTTTGCTGTTTCATTGTCAATAATAATGATGTGAGTTTTTACCGATGGAAAATTATTGGCATATGCGTGAAGATCAACAGTCTGGTTGCCTTCAATGCGATAATTGTCAGCAATCGTCATATCGAAACGTACCAAGTTCTGGCCGGAAGGCATGGTTACCCAATGGGGAACAATCAGCCTAGATTGCTCACTTGAGGTTAATTGGATCTTGAGCGCATCATTCAATATGCCGGATAATTCAATTTTTCCTCCGGCGGTCACTATCCCGATACCTTCCTGTACTGTTGTCGGAACCGTGATCGTCAGTTGTCGAATATCATTGTCTTCAAGAATAATGTCAGCATGACTTCCTGCCCATCCAGGAAGATTGACAATGGCTTGGATTTGAATTGTTTGAGCGCCCTCAATACGATTATTATTTTGCACGAAGATATCAAATGTCGATTGCGTTTCACCGCTTGCAATGGTCAGCCATTGGGGAACAGAGATATCAGTATCGGGTGAAGCCTTCAGTTGAACCCATAAAGGCTCTTTCATATATCCCGAAATTTGAATCATACCGAGGGATACCAGGTTGCCAGCGCCCTCATTAACGCTCTCAGGAAGGTATATTTTTACGATCTGCGATTCATTGTCTATAATATCAAACACGGCTTCAGCAATTGACCATTCAGTATAGGGGGCTATGGGCCTGGCATAAAGACTGACAGACCGTTGCCCATCAATGGCAGCATTATCAATGACGTTCAAATCAAAGGGCGCCGATGTTGTGCCTTGATAGAGTGTTACCGTTGATGGCACATTCACGTCAGTAATGGAAGAACATTCCAGAGAAAGAGGGATATCTACAGGGACAACGCCATTGGCAACAATCCAGGCAACATTTGTATACACGCCACTCCCCTCAACAAGCTGGTCGGGCATATGAATCGTCAGTTGATGATTTTCATTATCTGCGACCCGAACATTGGCAGAATGAGGTGTCCAGGCAGGTGAAAAAATAGTCAGGCTGACAATGGAAAGCCCATCGATTTCATTGTTGTCCAATACGTTGCTATCAAACGAAATTTGTGTATAACCTTTGGGCAAAACAACTGTTTCCGGTGGTTGAATTTTGGAGGCATTACTGGTGGTGATATAGACCGGTAAATCATAGATAAAACGACCGGGTATGCGGATATTGCCTAAATTTTTATACAGACCGCTGCCTTCGGTCACATCGGATACCAGTGAAAGCGTTAGATGTTTAGGTTCATTGTCATCAATAGTGATGATGGCTTGATCTTTGGCCCAGCCAGCCAGCCCCAAGACTTGAACACTGATGGTTACCGGTTGACGCAGATCGATCATGTTATTATCTGTGATGGCAATATCGAACAATACTGAGGTTCCACCGGCATAGATCAACAGGGTTTCAGGGATTTGAATTTGATTGTTTTGATTGACAGATAAAGAAATGGCTAAATCATAACGATACGTTCCAGGAATTTCAATTTTTCCAGCATTCAGCAACAGACCATCTCCCTCAGTTGCTTTCATAGGTATGGTCAATTTTAATGCTTTTTTTTCATCATCTTCAAGCGTGGTCACACGTGTCACCGCATCCCATCCAGGAGCCAGAGCAATAATTGTAATAACTTCCTGTTCTCCAATTTCTTGATCATCGATGAAGGTCATATCAAATGTTTTTGAGACCTGTCCGGCATCAATTTGAATTTGATCGGGTATCATCACCCGGTCAGTATTGCTGACTTCAAGATATACTGTCAAGGGCTGATGATATGTACCAGGAATATATACCGTTCCAGCATGAGGAATATTTCCAGAATTTTCTGCGGGATGTTCAATCACCCACAAACCCAGCGATTTTTCCTCATTTTCCAGAATAGATATTTGCCCGGAAGCCGTCAGCCATCCGGGTGTAACTGCGGTCAAGGTCAGAGAACGCGATAATTCATCGGATATGACTGTATTATCAATCACGGTTATTGTAAAAAATGTGGTTTGTTGACCTTTTGGCAATAAAATATATCGCGGAACTTTCAGGGCATCATGGGCAGAATTTAAAAGTTCGATGGTCAAATCAGATGTAAAATTTCCTGGAATGGATATGCTTCCTGTGTTGGTTAGAACGCCATCTGTTTCAGTGGCGGTCAAAGGGAGATCAATAAATAGTTGTTTGGGGTCGTTGTCTTCAATAACGATGATATCTGACCCGGAATACCATCCTCGCGCTTCAACGGTTATTTTGACAGATTTGGGTCCACAAATGCAATCATCGTTTTTTATATTCATATCAAAAAAAGCAAGGGTTTTTCCGGCTGGAACAACCAGGGTGTATGGAATATCCACAAGGGCAGGATCATCTGATGTCAAGGTTACTTCGAAATCATTCAACAGCACGCTGGCTAAAGTAACCCATCCAGAATTTTCAACCACTCCTGCCTCCTCAATGGCGCTCTCAAGAATCGTGACACTCAACTGAGCCCCTTCATTATCTGCAATTGTAATCATTGTGGTAACCGGCTGCCATCCAGGTGCAGAGGCAGAAATCATCACGGGAATCATGCCATCCATGATACTGTTATCAACAACCCTGATATCAAAAAAAGCCACTTGCTGACCGCCTGGTATCTCAACGGTTCCTGGAACAATAACTTTATCGGTTTTGTCTGATGTCAAATGAATGGTAAGGGTTTCCTGGAAAATTCCTGGAATAGCTATTTGACCGGCATCATCCAGAACACCATTGCCTTCAGAAGCGATTTCCGGAACGGTCAATTGAAGATTTTTGATTTCATTATCCACAACAAGAACCTTCAACGTACCGCTATACCAGTTTTCAGCATTGGCAGTCAGGGTGACAAAGGTGTTACCATCAATGTCAATATCATCCAATACAGATGCTTTAAATGAATATTGAACAGCGCCAGCAGGAATGACCAATTCTTCAGGAACAGATATGTTGGAAGGGTCACTGGATTTCATGGACACCACCAGATCCTCATTCAATGCATACACAAGATGAATATCATAGGTTTTTTCAAGATCTGTTTCATAAACCTCCAATGGGCCGGTCATCAACAGACTTTGTTTTAAATGAAGAATCAACCCTTGTTCGCCAACAGCATAAACATCCTGGCTGGATGTTCCCCATATATCATTGATTGTGCTTTGTGTGTCAGTATTCATTGGTGACCATTCCGGACGAGAAATATCATGAAACAATACTGTTCCATTATAACCACCGGCAAAAACTTTTCCATCGGGAAAGCCCCATATGGTATGCAAATTCACAAATGAGTCATAGATGCTTTCCGACCATGTGCCGGATTGGTACTTTAAAATTACCCCGCTGGCGCCAACGGTATAAAAAAACTGGTCAGTTTCTCCCCAAATGCTATTGAGCGTATTGAAAGTTTGTCCGGTAATGGGATTCCATCGATTATCTGTCATTTGGAGCAATTTTCCGCCACTGCCGCAGGCATATACAGGGCCAGCGGTTCCCCATACACTGTTGAGCGTTGCCAGGGTTCGGCTGGCCATTTCATACCAGACCCCGGATGTATTCCGAAGGATGGTTCCTTTTTTTCCCACAACAATCAAATCACTGGTGGTTATCCCCCAGATATCTAAAAGGTCGTTTTCTGTTCCAGAAGTCATGGGCACCCAGGTTTGATATTCCTGTTTCAAAATAATACCACTGGCACCGACAATATATATATCTGTTGTATTTCCCCATATGGCATATAAATCTGTTTGAACTGGAGAGGTCTGATTTCGCCAGGTGTTGCCATCGAAATGAAGAATGATCCCCTTGTTACCAACAGCATAAATATCTGTCCGAGATCGTCCCCATATGGCATTGAGGGTTTGATTCACAGGGCTGGGCATTGTCTGCCAATGGGTATTTGCAGCCCATACATCTGATATTATGATGGACAGGGTCCATACAATAAAAAGAAGAATACAATGAATTTGATTTTTCATGGTGTCACCTGAATTCAGGAATTGGCACGATAGGATTATATGATTACGTTATCAACAATTGCACTCATGTATTTTAATCTAAGCCAATGCCAACGTTAAAATATTGTTTCGCGCATCTGCCCGTTGTATGGTTACATCAATCATATCTTCAGGCAATAAATTTTTGGATGATGCTATGGGCAGAGAGCATTCCAGCAAGTATTCGGTTAACAGTACTGTATAATTGTGCCAGCGTTTGTCCAGAACCATCGCCTGTGTTTGTAGTCCGCGATGGTGTTCAAGATATTTGATAATCCAATAACGATTACGAGCATACTGAAGTCGGCTGGCTTGTGCCATGGTTTGCCGGGTTTGTTGAATAATCTGATTAATGTCTTCTTTGGTGTAAGGATTTCCAAAGCCCAGTATAGAACGAATTTGGCGTTGTGTAACCAAATCAAAATATTTTCGAATGGGCGATGTTCCTGTAACATAGCAATCAAGACCTAAGCCGGAATGGCCGGATGGTTTTGAACTCAAGACAAATCGGGAAAGATGTTTCCGCTGCATCCAGTTTTCAAAGAATGTCCCATCCTGTTTTTCAAACAAACGTTCTTTGGGTGGTGGTTGAGAACGATAAATGGCTGGTGTTTGATTTTTTCTCAAAAATTGTGCTGTCAACCAGTTCCCAAGAATCATGGATTCTGCCACTAGCATTCTGCATGGATTTTCTCGGTTGACCCGATGAATAAGAATTTCTTTCGTGTCCTCATCAATCCGGATATGAATTTCCGGTAATGTAATATAAACCGCATCATTGTTCAGTCGAAACTCACGAAAAGCGCAGGCAATTTCATGGAGTTGACGAAGATCCGGGTCATCGTTAATCATGTGGTTGGCATCATGATAGGTCAACTGTCGCTTGACTTTGACACTACTGGGAAAAATATCAAAGGCCTGAACCTGTGCCTTAACATCCAGCCTTGCCATGACAGTGATTGCCGGACGAATTTCATCGGCTTTAAGGCTGCAAATATTTTCTGCCAGAATCGGCGGAAGCATGGGAATTTTTAAATCAGGTGTATAAATGGACGTGGAACGATTCATTGCTTCGCTATCCAGAAGGCTTCCTTTTTCAATATAGCCAGCAACATCAGCAATATGAATGCCCAGACAAATCTGGTTGCCATCCCATTCGATACTCAAGGCATCATCATGGTCTGTCGTGGCCTGACCATCAATGGTAATCAAATCCAGATGCGTCAGATCTTTTCGTTCAGTAGAAGATGCCAGGTATTCGTGCGCATGCTGAAAAGATGCCGCAGCATCAACCACTTCTTGAGGGAATGTCATTGGGATTTCAAAGCGGTGCAAATCCAGATTTTCATTTTCATCCCATGCGCCTAGCTTGATCAACAATTTGAGCAATCCGCTTTCAATATCCACTCCCGCACGATCAACAATACCACGGGCAATATCGTAGTCATCGCTCTCTTTGTTGAATAAATAGACCGATTTTAATATTTCAACAACTTTAATTTTATCTTCAGGAAAGTCTGGATTTTGGGAATGGATCACCTGTTTTAACCAGTCTCCGCCATTGATAACCATCACCTCTCTTCGTTCGACTTCCCTTGCCTGATGCTTAAGCTGTTCGACCTGATTTTCTGAATTGGGATAAAAACGATCGGGTGAAAATTTAAAATAAAACTTATTGTGAAACAAGGCACGAATAACCGCTGACATGTTATCATCATTGACCTCATCAAAGCAAAGCCCTGTTATTGTATCAGCGTCAAACCATTCTTGTTCATTATGAACAACATCCCATAATTCAACAACATCCACTTTTTCCTGAATGGATTTCCGAGTAGCGACAATGTTTTTCAACCGTTGAACCAATTGGTCACGGCCCTGGCTCAGATTCAGACAAAGCTGATCGACACGTACCAGTCGTTTTACAGAAAGATTGACTTCGCGGTTTGTTTCGGTGATAACTCGAAGTCGTTGTTTTTTGATTTCCAAAACGACCGCGCATATGATTTCCTTTTGTTCGATATACTCGACGATATTTCCGGGTTCCATATAAAATTTATATCACATCGGTTCTAAGTTATCAATTACCAAAAATTTTGAATGACATTTAAAACAAATTTTAAAAAAATGATGAATAACAGGCCGGTTCCCTTTGAAAAAAATACACGTCAGACAGGGGATTTTAAACGTATTGGCTTATATTTCTGCCTCCAATTTTTGTTTAAACAGCGTCAATTCTTCTCTAAACTGTTCATTACATTCTTTTAACTGCTGATAATAATTTAAAATCAATGGATCATTCTCATCTTTGGCTGCCTGAGTAATTTCTTGATAGATACGGGGTAATTCATCACTCGATAAATTGGAAACCTCTCCTTTGAGCCGATGGGCCAGAAATTTTACATCCTCATACACGCCTTTTTCTATGGATAATTGTAATTTTTCAATGAGCGCTTCATGAGAATCCAAATAATTATCGACCAATGTCAGTATCAACTGTTTTTTATGATGAAGTCTTTCTAAAATAAGTGTTTCATCAAAAAGAACGACAGAATTTTTCGATCGTTCAGGAGGAGCAGAAAAAGATGCGTCTCTATTTTCAATCAGATCTTTCAATTGATTGGCGGTATAAGGTTTTGTCAAATAAGCATTCATCCCTGCTTTTAGACAATGTTCCTTGTCTTGCTTCATGGATGATGCTGTCAGCGCAACGATATAAGCATGATGGTTTTTTACGCTTGATTCAGGATTACGAATTATTTCAGTAAGTTGTATTCCATTTAATACAGGCATTTGAATATCTGTAAAAATAATATCATAGGACTGATGTTCCAGTTTTTGAAGTGCTTCGTGACTGGTCAATGCGATATCAGCATTGTAGCCTAATTGCTGAAGCAAAGCCTTTGAAACAGAGAGATTGATATCGGAATCATCAATCAATAAAATGTTGACCTGAAAATCGATAACGGGATGCTTCGATGATGTCTGGATACCATTTTTTGCATTTGCAATGGGTTCAAAATCTGAAAGAAACAGTGGTTTTAAACACTCAATCAGTTGATCATAGCGAACGGGTTTATGTAAGCATTTTTGAAATAGCGCATGATGGCTATCTTCTTTCCCAAGTTTTTGCATGACAATGAATGTTGTTTTTTTCAATGATGGATCAGCGATCATTGAATGGGTCATGTTTTTGATTGTATCGTCAAAGGTTTCTTTATCAATGAAAATGGCATCAAAGTGTTTCTGTTCTAAAGCCATCCATTTCAGCTTTGACAAGGTGGAAACAGCATCAAAGGCTTCATGAAAAGAACACTTCAATCGCTTGAGTTGACAGGACAATGATTTTCGTGCCTGAATGTGGCGATCAATATTTAAAATATTGATTTGTTTTATTTTTTCTGTATATTCTGGATAAAAGGCCTGTTGGTCTTCCTGTTTTTCAAACCAGACAGTAAAGCTGAATATTGACCCTTTTTTTTCTTCACTTTGAACGTGAATGGTTCCATCCATCATGTCAATCAATTGTTTTGAAATTGCCAACCCCAGGCCTGTCCCGCCAAATTCTCTGGAAATGGTTGCATTGGCCTGGGAGTATGATTTGAAAAGCTTGCTGATTTGATCTTTGGAGATGCCTTTACCGCTATCCCTGACTGAAACGCATAATTGAATTTTATCGCGAGATTCTTCCATTTTTTTGACATGAATGACAACTTCCCCCTGAAGCGTAAACTTGATGGCATTGGACAACAGGTTGATCACAATTTGTTTAAATCTTTCAGGGTCGCCGATCAGTTGTGTCAATACCTCGACATCAATGATAGATGCAAAATCCAGCCCTTTTTTATAGGCGTCTATGGAATAAATTTCAACCATATCATCAATAATTTCCTGTAGATCAAACTTGACATGATTCAATTCTAACTGGCCGGCTTCGATTTTGGAGATATCCAGAATATCATTGACCAGACATAGCAGTGACGTGCCTGCTTTTTTGGCAATATTGATATAATTTTTTTGTTGAGGGGTTAAATCTGAATTCTGCATGAGTGCCAAAACGCCCATGATTGCATTCATTGGCGAACGAATATCGTGACTCATATTGGCTAAAAATATACTTTTGACAGCATTGGCTTGCGTGGCGGTCTTGATCGCCTCCTGAAGTTGCAGTTGCGTTCTAACTCTGAGCAGTAGCTCGTCACTGTTAAATGGTTTGGTGAGATAATCCACAGCGCCGACGTTAAAGCCTTTGATCAGATCTTCTTTTTCAGTTTTTGCTGTCAAAAAAATAACCGGAATATTTTTTGTTGCAGGATTGGATTTTAATAAAAGACACACAGCATATCCATCAAGATGAGGCATCATAATATCCAGAAGGATTAAATCCGGCTGTCTTTTTTCGATGGTACTAAAGGCTTGCCTGCTATCTGTTATAGCCAAAACAGAATAACCTTCCTGGCGAAGAACCGTTCCCAAAATTTGCAAATTTTTAGGCGTATCATCCACAATGATAATTAAAGGCGCTTGCGAAGACATATGTCCATCTCCCTTGCTTGTTTACGAATCGTCTTTGTCTGGCTTTACTAATTTTAATAAACGGGACAGTGCTTCAGGAAGTTTTTCAATATCAAATGTTTCTGCCAAATCCAGTACATGATCGGCGACTTCAACAAGAATTGAACAATCAGACACCTGGCCTATTGTTTTGATTTCATTGGCTAAAGGCTCAATTTCGTCCATCATGATCCCTTCATGGATCATTTCAGAAATTTTGGGAACATAGGGTTTGATTTTTTGACGAACCTCTGGAGGAATTGATGAACGTTCCTGTACCTTTTTTATAGTATCGGCATCGAATTGTTTTTTATGCCTGTTTTCTTTATTTTGATGTTGGTTTGTTTTAAGGAGCGTGTAAGGGATAAACCGCTTGACTTCCTCAATTAATTCTTCATAACTGACTGGCTTTTTTAGATAACTGTCACAGGGCAATGATTCCATTTTTTTATCAAAATCAGACATGGCTGAAGCTGTCACAACGATAATCGGTATATTTTGGGTTGTTTCATCAGATTTAAGGATATTGGTGGCTTCATAACCATCCAGAACCGGCATTTTAATATCCATCAATATTAAGTCTGGTTGCATCGCTTTTGCTAAATCAATGGCCTGTTGGCCATTTTCAGCCATGATGGTTGAAAAAAGCTGCGTGTTCAAAAAAGTATCCAGCAATATTCGATTGGCTTCAATGTCATCCACAATCAGAATTGTTGAAGGATCGAACTGAATTTCAGTAAAGGTTTGTGATTGATCATTTTTATTAGGCACTTCTCGAACTGAAGCAACAGAAACATCCTTCAATGTCACTTCAAATAAACTGCCGTGGCCCCGTGAACTGGTTACTTTTATCAAACCATTCATCATATCAATCAGACGCTTTGTAATGGCAAGCCCTAAACCCGTGCCACCATATTCTGAAAGTTTTTGACCATCCTGCTGCCTGAAGGCTTCAAAAATGAGATCCTGTTGATCTTGTGGTATACCCATACCGGTATCTCTTACACCAATCACTAAATCAAGCAGACTTTTATCTATGGCTGTATATTTTTTTCGAACAGACAGGGTAATGCTGCCGGTGTCAGTAAATTTAACAGCGTTCCCGATAAGATTAAAAAGCACCTGACGAATGCGAACTTCATCAAGAATGAGCGATTCAGGAAGTTCAGGGTCAATATCAATGATATACGCAAGGCCTTTTTTATCCATTTCAGATGAAAAAAGTTGTTCCATTTCACTAAAAATAACTTTGGGCGTGACATTCGTTAATTCCAGTTTGAGCTTTCCAGCCTCAATTTTTGATAAATCCAGAATATCATTAATTAAAACCAG
>PEAL01000171.1 GCA_002753725.1 Deltaproteobacteria bacterium | reverse complement strand
TTGTATTTGGAGATACAAAAAGCGACTTGAAAACAATGCATCTTTGGATACAGGATTATTTATGGGATAATCTGAAATTGATTCTCAAACATACGACGCAATTAAATCGAAGCCGAATTGGGATTCCTTTTTTAGGGTTTCGAATATTTAAAGATAAGATATTACTCACACCCAACAGTAAAAAACGATTTATAAAAAAATTTAAAGAATATGAACATAAATTATTGACAGGAGAATGGGATGAGAATGAATATATGTCACATATCAATCCATTATTTGCATTTGCTAAAATTGGAGATACCCTTGAATTCAGAAGAAATGTATTAAACCGATTTGGGGTTTTGTCTTAAGGCGGGCTGCGGGTTTTGCGTGGCGGTAGCTGGAACAATAACGCCAGGAACTGTCGCTCGGCGAATCGCAACAGGAACGAGCCCGGGAAACGTAACAATAACCTGGGGGCGCGCCTGGCCGCCTTCCAACTCAACAGGAAAGAAGGATTTCACCCTGCTGAACAAAGGCAAAGTCCTGTTCCCACATAAAAATGGGACAAAAAGCACCATATAAACCAGGGTGAGTAAATGAATCGGATGATTCATTGAAAAGCCTGGTTTATTTTTTTTATTCAAGAAAGGCAAAAAATGAAAATTAGATACATCCCCATAATCATAGGTATGATTGTCCTTTTTTCGTCAGGCAGTCATGCCCTCAGACCAGCCGATGTTGCGCCTGACCTGCTTGGAAGAGTTATTTCTACAGGCAAAATCTTTAAATTAAATAAATTTGCTGGAAAAATCAACGTTGTCACTTTTTTTTCAATCAATTGCAAGTACTGCAAAAAGGCATTGCCGGAAATGGCAAAAATGGAAAAAGAATTTCCCACAGCCATGTTTATTGCCATTTATACTGGCAAACAATCCATAGAAAATTTAAAAAAGTTTTTATCGGGGCTGTCAGGACATCCGAAAATGTTTGTTTATGCTGGTTCACTGGGAGTCAGTGAATCGCCAGTCCAAAAATTGTATGGATATAGAGGGCTTCCGCATTCTGTTGTTATTGATACCAGTCATCATATTTATAAAATTATACCTGGATACAAGCCGGATGACATTAAAACAGCACTGAAGGAGTTATCTGAAAAATGATCTGTCGTCATATAAAAGTCAAACATTGTCTTTTGTGGATAAATTTATTGCTCTTTTATTTTGGATGCATAACGCCTGAGCCTGCCAATCAGTTTACATGCAATTTTATTCCATCAGATATAAAACCGCCCCATTGGGTTGTTGGTGATAATTCTCTTGATGGATATTATGTTGGCATCGGACAGGCAGAGAAGAAGCATGCGGACAGTGATTCTGATGAATTGATCAAACAGGCACGATCGAATGCCCTTGAGAATCTGGCACAAAACATACAGGTTAAGGTAAAAAGTAATTTGAACATGACACGAATTCACAATGCGGATAGCAATGGCATTACCTTTTCTGAAAAAATCTCATCCGATGTATCAACCCATTCAGATCTGACAATTTCTAATACTCATCAGGATGGCTTGTGGCTGGATCAGCAAAAATGTATTGTCTGGATGAGAATAAAGGTCAAACAGGCATTTGTTGACAATTTGTTCATGATTTCTCAAGCCGAGTCTAATTATGAGACAGCCAGACACAAGGAACTGTCGTTAAAGGATCGTCTCGAAAAAATTAAGGAAAGCATTGCATTGATACGTTCGGTTGATTTTCCTTCAGTCCCATCCAAAGGCAAGCCTTCCATGTATTTAGAGAAGTATCAGACACTCCTGTCAAGTCTGGAAAAACAGTCTGAAAGTTGTCAACTGATGTATGTTGTTCAGGCACCAGACATCATCCAGCCATCTATCCGCGATGCCCTGGTGAAGCGCTTGATGGATACCCATCAAAGAATACCAGCATGGTATGAAAAATCAATTGATTGTCTGGATATAAAGAATTGTCTGGATATGGCCCGCACCAGTCGTGCGATATACCTGGCGCACATTCAGTTAAAGCCGGAAGTATCTCGGGTGGGTATGGGTTTCAGCGAAGCTCTTTTATCTCTTTCACTGACAGTACATAATGTTCAAACAGGACAGATCCTGCATCAGGAAAACCCGAAACCTGTAACATCATCCGTTTTTGATGAAAAATATATTTCATGGGAAAGAATGATAAACGAAATATTGAATGGGATTACGCTGAATGAGATTACGCTGAATAAGATGAATTTAAATTGATTGAACAAAAATCAAGACATGCTTACCGAAGGGGAACTATTGTCGAGTATATGTACTATTAATATTCAAAATATATCAAACATCAAACAATTGATGATGAATATCTCTTTGACTAAATTTTTAACCGATATAAAGAATACTCTTTCCAGCTCAAACTGTCAGGCATGACCTTATGGGTAAAAAGCCTTTCATCGGTATAGCCGCCAATGGCATATTGATAGTTTCTTTTTTTGGCTTCAAGCCCCTGAAGGTATATAATCCCACCCATTATGCCCATTTTTCGATAGGCTTTGTCGGTTGCTGCAGTTTTGGGAATAAATCCTTTTACCGTGTCACTTTCTCCTAAAATGATCGGTGTATAATCCGGAGGACAAAAAAAATAACTGACAGGCGCCCCTTGTTCATTGATTCCAAATCCTAAAAACTCTGGGTCAAGCATGGTTATAATACCCTCATAAAGGGAGTAAAATTCATCAAAACTGATGATGGTAAAAAATCGGTTGGTTTGATCGTTGTAGTTTCTCACCGTTAAATCATAGACATGTTTCAGTTCCTCTCGTGGTTTTGAAGGATCAAAATTTCTGAAACGAATATTATGCTTTAAGGCTTTGTGATAAGAATATTCATTATCTGTGATAATACTGTCCATATCATAGCTGATACTGCCCAAATACTTATACTCCTCCTCAAAACCATATTGATTGGTAAATTCAGAATAATAAGGAAGATCCGGGTATTCCATAAAATAGTGGTAGGCATCAAAACCTTTTGATGTAAATCGATAGGGAAACCATGTTGATTTAAAAAATGGGAAAAGAATATAATGATTGTTATTTAAAAAATAGTGCTTTCCAAAATCGATCATTTGCTTGAATACCGTGTAATCTTTAACAACATCAAATAATCCAATATACGCATAAGGCACGCCTTTTTCATCCAGAATTTCAGTGTTTTTACCCATGACCATTCTTCCGACAATTTCATGATGAGCAGATTCTGCGAGAAAAAGCTCAAAATCACCTTCCCCGTGAATCATGGATGACACCTTTTTCATATAATACTGGATAAATTTCTTGTTTTCATAGATATCAAGGGGAAAAGTTAAAAAGGCTTGAATATCACTCTCGTTTGTTTTATCGATTTTATGAATAGTGATGGGTGTCATTTTTTTATCCTTTCACTATAATTTCAATCATTTGTCTTAAAGTATTCATGGCTCTGAACATAAATGGATAATCCTTGACCGTATGGGCGAGTATATACATAACAAATCGGTTGACCATTAAATCCCATATACAACTCCTGAACCCTTCCCACCAGTCGTTTTTATTGAGTTGTATTCCACAAGCACGTTCCAGCGCCTTTCTTTGATATTCCGCATAGTGAATTAAATCTTCACGCGTGACATTCTGATTTAAAACAAATGCCAGTAATTCACAAACATCATGTTGCGGTAAATGAATGGTTGCAAGCTCCCAGTCATAAGCGCACAAACACAGGCCAGAATCAGTGTTTCGAAAAGCGATATTTCTTGGATTAAAATCATTGTGAATCAATGTTTTGGGCATGCTATCGATGACGCCCCACCATTCAGGAATTTTCTTGACCCGTTCACGATATCTGTTTAAGTCAACGTCGGAAATCCATTCGGGAAACTCGGTTTGCATATGAACCCCCAACAGTTCCCACAGTCTGGAAAATTTCATCATTCGTTCTGTTGTGGGATAGTAACCCATCCAGGATTTTTCCTTTAATTCATCTTCTTTGCCATACCAGATGCTGTGGATGTCTGAAATACCATCGATAGCCGTGTGAATATGTTCGGGCGTCCATCCTGAAATATCATTGGCAGAGTCCATCAGAACAAGGTTTTTAAGACGTTCCATTAACACAACATAGGCTTCACGGTCTTCATTTTCATAAATGCCATAAATTTTCGGAATATATTTGATAAATCGTGGATCTTTTTGTCTGTAAATTTCAAGTTCTCTTGTATGACAGGATGTAAACCCCATTCTGCCATTGGCTTTCTTTAATTCATTGGCCAGGCGCTCCTCACACAGTGATCCAATGGCATTGACCGTGTGAATAATCTCAGTATCTTTTGGTTTTATTTTCAGCATGACTTCCGTGCAGATGGTCTCTTCTTTGGTTGAATACTCCAATTGACAGGGAAAAAGTCCCAGAAGTTTGTTGATTTTTCCTGATGTTTGCTGCGTAATAATACTGTTTTCAGAGTTTGAATCCTTTATCGCCTCAAACGTTTGAACGTGAATGCTCGTATCATCAAAGGTCTGTCTCATGAGTTGGCAAATAAACTCAGGCGTAAAATCAGCATGTTTCAAATGGTTGACCGGTCTGTTTCTTCCCAATCTTTCATGGGCACCAGCAAATTGGCCTCCGGAAACTGCTGAATTTGTGGAAAGATCCAATGCCAGGCAAAAAGAAGCGATAATTTCAGCAAATTTTCGATTTTTTCCAGGACCGTAACAATCCATCATTTCAAGACATTCTTTCTGTTGAGCAAGGGATGTTCCGCCACCAACGGTACCGATAACCAGACTGGGAAGCATCATACTGGCATAAACACCGGTACTGGTGGCTTCAATGTGAAAATGACCGATGGATGATTCATGCACACTGGCAATATCCTGACCGGTTGAGGTAAAAATGGCTGCAATAACATTGGCAATATTGATATTTGTACCGATCATTCCTGCTTCAATGGAACCGCTGATGCCAGCAAGATAAGAACTGGCCAGTTGTTTTGAACTGACTTTAAGAACAGAATTCAACACCGCTTCAGGAATAAAAACCTCGCTAATGACACGAATACCTCGTCCTTTGATAAAGGATTGAAAGGTTACTTTTTTATCATTGGAAAGATTGCCTTCAATGAGAAATTTTTCAATGTGAACATTTTTAAAATATTTCATTTTATTAAGAATCCACATGCAGGCATTCCAGGTACATGTGGTGGTCATGTTTTGCCCTGAGGCATCACCGGTTCGATAGATAAAATGAACATGAACGGTTTTGCCGATCAGTTGCGGGTAGAGTTCAATAAGTTCTGCATGATTAGAATATTTTTTTGTCTGTTCGTAAATTTCTTCAAAATGCTCTCTGATCCATGCTGAAAAAAGAAGTGCTGTCTTCATATTGGAAAGCACAAAAAAGGGAACCCTCATCATTCGTTGCGCAAGAACTCTGGCTGTTGCTCCACCACTTCGTGAAATGGCAGTTGCACCTCTTACAACTGAAGCAACTAAAGCGCCTTCTGTTGTTGCCAACGGTGCGTAAAAAATCCCCCGTGCTTCCTGGCCATTAATTTTAAGGGGGCCAGCAATTCCCACCGGTACTTCAACAGAACCAATAAACCCTTCAATATTGCCAGATAACTTTTGAGGATCAAATGAATTTTGAGCGACTTTTTCAAGTTTTGTATGTGTATGGGTTCTGATGAATTCAAGGCGTTCACGTCTTGCGTCTTCTGTATATAATCCTCTTCCAGGAATTCTCTCTACGATGGTCGCCTGTTTATCTGATTCTGTCTCAATAACAGCATATGGAGAATGATGTTTATAAATGACTTCCCATAATGCCGACGATGTTGCCTCATCACTTGCTTTTGCAAAACATTGTTTTGTGTGAAGCGTCGCGTTGTAATCACGAATTGTCTCTATTGTAAGATTTAATGTGCATTGGCTGACAGTATTAATGAATAATTCTGATTGAATGATTTCAGCACCTTCCTGAATGATTGCATCTATGGATCGATCAAACAGTATTCCAAGACCTGCTTCAGAAATATCAGACAATTTTAATTGAATGCTTTGACCATTGTTTTTGATCATCAATAAACCATCAAAATGTTTGGAAAAATTAAATCGTTGATACTGTCGTCTTTCAAGTATGTTCATATTTTTGTCCTGTAAAGTTGTTTATAAAAAGTCTTGGATTGTTCGGGCTTTATTCATTCACCGAAGCGATAATAAATCGCTTATAAAACCAGGCCTTATCTTTAAATAACAAGTGCTGGGAACGTTCCCAGTCAATGGATATGGGGATATCATCTGGAATAATGCGATCTGAAAGCATATTCCAATAAGCAATTTTTGCATGTACAGATGCCATGGTCAAAATCGTTGTCAGCTCTGATCTAAATTCTGACAGATTCATATATTCAAAAATATCCGAAAGATTAAACGCATCAAATTGAATGTTTCTCTGGCTACAAGCGTGAATATTTCCATGAAATGGTTTGATTTGATTGATATTTTCTTTGATTGCTGTAAAATTTTCAGATCTTAAATAAAAGGGAAGTGCGTGCGGTTGATAACGACCGGTCATAATAAAATGTAAATATGGATTCGTATACGTTGGAATTGTTGTAAAGGCGTGCTGTGTTCTTTTTAAAATATTCACTCCAACGGGGTCTTTCACATATTTGAAAAATTCAGGATCTCTTCCCATCTTTCCCATAAAAAATTTCCCAAAAAATATTTTAAAAAGAACTCTCCAGTTAATATTATCCCATTTTTTTTCGTAAAATACCTGCTGTTCTTCAATGGATTTTTGGGACACCAATTTTTCAACTGTTTTTTGGGTATGCATTAACGGCAACATATACGATCTGAAAATTCTAAAATAATTTTCAAATTTTCCTTCATAAATAACGCCATTATTGATGCTGGTGATATGAGCTTCCCAAAAATCTCTGCTTTGATCACTCAAATGGGATTTGATTAACTCAAAGGTTTGAATTCTTTTTGAATCTTCATTAACACCAAGAAACGCCAATAAATCTTCATATTCAAGCTCCTTAAAAGCGGCTATTCTAAGCTCCAGACAGGCCAGTTGTGAAAGATTCAAATCAAAAGCAATGACAATTTCAGGTTGATACGCCAACAGAGATAATGAATTATCCCCTGATGAACAGATGGAAAGACATTTACTTCCTTGCTTGATGGATAAAGCTTCAAGTAAAAGGTCTGCATCTTCCCAGCAGTTTGCATATCGAATAAAGTCAAAGCGTGCATTTTTTTCTATTTGTGCCATGGTTGTATGCTCCATTATTTGGGTTATATTGATTGGGTGAGTCTTATATTACAATCGATAAAAACCAAGACTGGCAGTGACAAACATACCGAGCATATAAAGTATCCCTGTAATTTCAACGTATTTAGAATTTTTTGTAGAAGGATGATATTTAAAAAGAAGTTCCGAAGATAAAAACAGAAGATATAATATGATTCCAATCAATATAAAAATACAGGGTAATTGATAAACATAAAAGACACCTATAAAACTCATACAGGCAAGCAATGCACTCAGCTGAGTGATGATAATACATTTATTGATACCCCATGATTTTGTATATGAATCCGCGCATTCATGTTCTTTTTCTTGTGACCAGGTTTTTCTGGCAATTTCAAACGTTATTGTGGAACATATGCTGGCCAGAAAGAGCATGATCAAGCATCCGATTTCTTCAATACTTTTCTGTGGAAACTGTATTCTTTGAATCATGCCATACATAAAAATAATGGGCACAATCAATTGATGGCTGATAAGATACAGGCCCATTCGTTGATTCAAAAATTCAGGAATAAAGAATTCAACATACATCAGATAGGACCATAGCATCACCATCAGCCATATCATAAAAACGTTGATTCCCAGAGCAAGGCTTAAACCTGCCTCTATAAAAAGAACACCATAAAGAAGTTTTCGCAAGTCTTTTAATGTAATGGTTCCTTTACTCAGCATTCTCTCTGGATAAGCCCGTCGATCTTTTTCATAATCTTTATGCTCATCCAACAGTCTTAAATGAAGCAAAACTAAAAATATGACAAAACATCCACACACGGATTGCAAGACATTTACTGGACTGTGGAAATGAAAAAGGTTTGCTGAAAAATATGACAAGTAAAAAAGAGATGCAGAATATAACAAAGCTCCTGCAATGGGAAATCTCTCTTTAAAATACATTAAATAGTGTTGCACATGTTGAAAAATCTGGGTCATTGAATCATCCTTAATTGATTATTTATTATGTTAAAAAATTTTTTTTCAAAGGAATGATTTTTGCAATAATTAAGCAATTCTCATGCCAGATTTTTTTTAATAGAAAGGAACACTCATGAACCTGTTTTTAAATAAAGTCATATTTTTATTGGTTGAAAAGCGAAAGTATCTTTTGCTGGGGCTAACGCTTTTGACGATTTTTCTTTGCTTTTTTTTAAAAGATATAAAAATTGATAATTCGCTGGAAGTATGGTTTTTAAAAAATGACCCTGCTTTGGTAAATTATAACGAATTCAAAGATATTTATGGTAATGATGAAGTTATTATTGCATGGATAAAGCCAGAGAAAAGTTTATATGATCAAGACTTTATCCACAAGATGTATGAGATTTCTCAAAAAATGGAAGCGTATGCGCTGATCAATCGAATTGTTTCCATCACAAAAGCGCCCTATATCGATAGCAAAGGAATGGATTTAATCGTTGAGGATATGGTAAACAAAAAACCGGATGCTTCATTCAGTTCTGAAAAATTAAAAGAAAAACTATTTTCAAACCCACTTTGGAAAAAACTCATTTTTAATACAGATCGCTCAGCAACAGTGATGTTAATTGAGCCGGTTGCCGGACAAGATATGGATGCTGAACGACCGCAAATTATCGCTTTTGTAAAAGCTGCACTTAACGGCATGAACTATAAACTGGCAGGTATGGGGGTTGTGTATGAAGAATTAAATCGTATCAGCCTTAAGGACACCTCTCTTTTTTCAAGCCTGGCATATATTATTCTTATTGCAGCCTTGTTTATCTTTTTTAGAAAAGTATCCATTCTGCTTGTTGCAACACTGACCATTATTTATTCTTCACTCATTTTTCTTGGCATATTTGGCATGTGCGGACAGAGTTTCAATATGTTTTCAGCCATTCTTCCAACATTGATTATTATTTTATGCCTTGCAGATATTATTCATGTATTTTCTCATTATGAAAAAGCCAAACCCGGGCCAAACAGGCTTCAATCAACACTTTATTATGTTCTCGTGCCATGTCTGTTTACAACAGTGACAACAGGCATTGGTTTTTCTGCACTGGTATCAAGTCCAATGGCTGTTTTAAAAAGTTTTGGTCTGTTTGCATCTATCGGTGTTTTTCTGTCGTATTTTGTTGCAATTATTTGCAGTGCCGCCATTCTTGCCAGACAAAAACACGCTGAAACGGTTCACATTCACGCAAAATCAAAAAATGATTTTTTAGATACGATTATTGAAAAAATAAACGTTCTGGTGCAAAGGCACTACAAATCAATTGTCATATTAGGGCTGGGTCTGGTTTTTATATGCATTTTAGGTGTGATAAAAATTGAAGTCGATACCTTTAGTATGAATTTTTTACTGGAAAGCAATTCCGTAAAAAAAGACTCTTATTTTTTTGAAAAGGACTATGGATATTATGTCCCACTTGAAGTCCGGCTTGCTCCCAAATCATCCGATGGAGTAAAAGATCCAGCATTTCTGAAAAAATTATCCATATTACAAAAAGACCTGGATAATGAATCTGAATTGGCCAAATCAACATCCATTGCCGATATTATCAAACAATTAAATAAAGTTTTAACAGAAAATACAGACGAATCATATAAAATTCCAGATACCAAAGAAGCGGTTGCACAAGAGTTGCTGCTTTATGAAATGGATAAAGATAATGACATTTCATATTTTGTGGACACGATGTATAAGGAAACCCGACTGACCATCAGAATTCCCATGGAAAGCAGCAAAGACATGGCTCAAAAAATTCAGCTTGTCCGGTCAAAAATTCGGGGTATATTTCAAGATTCAGTGAGCATTACTTTTGGTGGCTATATTCCATTGTATGTTAAAATGATGGAGTACATCATGCAGAGCCAGATTAGAAGTTTTCTCATTGCATTTGTTATTATTTTTGTAATGATTGGATTTCTTTTCCGCTCTTTTTCGGTTGTATTAACCGGTATCATTCCAAATCTTCTTCCCATTTTTATAACCCTGGGGTTTATGGGCTTGACCGGAATAAACCTCGACATTGCAACTGTAACCATTGCTGCAATCGCCATTGGAATATCTGTTGATGACTCCATTCATTTTATTTTTATGTATACGATGCAAAGAAAAAAAGGAAAAACAGTCAATCAAGCCATTGATATAACACTTAAAACATCTGGAAAAGCCATTGTAACAACCAGTTTGTTACTTATTTCAGGGTATCTTATCATGATCTTTGCCAGCGTTAAATCTGTCATATTTTTTGGGTTGTTGATTGGTGTGACCATGGTATCCGCCCTTATCTGTGATTTAATTCTTTTACCATCGATTTTATTGTTGTTTGCTGGTTTCGTTAAATCTTAACTCGTTAATTTTATTAAGAAATCACAATTAAATAACATTCCCTTGATGGTGTTCCCAAAGCTAAAGCTTTAGGACTCCAACCTAAGGAATTCCCAAAGCTAAAGCTTTAGGACTCCAACCA
>PEAL01000022.1 GCA_002753725.1 Deltaproteobacteria bacterium | reverse complement strand
GTGGAGAAGGTTAAGGGATTTTTTACGCGGTTGGGAAAAAGTAATAAATAGCCGCTACCCCATTTTTTTCATATTGCAGACCTCGTGGAAAAAGTCATTTCCTCCACGAATGGTTGTAAGAATCGGGGGACACCATACCTATTTTCAACGAAAAATAGGTATGATGTCCCCCAATTTACGCAATGGTTCTGGTAAACCATTCTAATTTTTTCAGCAGCTTGTTTTATTTCTCTGGCACTCATATCACTCAGGGGAAAAATGCTTGCGGTTTTTTCAGCCTGATTTATTTTTTCATTTTTTTGGGTATCAGAAGATTGTGTATTATTTACAATATGTTGATAGGTTTCAGGGGATGTTTTTTTGATCTCTGAAATGGCCTTAATTTGGGACTTATTTAGCTGATTTTCAAGGGAAATTTTGCGAATATCCTCGCAAATTTCCCTGACCAATGGGAAATCATTGACGTAAAAACTCTTCCATTCCAGGCGTTTAGGTAGTTTTTTGAATATATTCTCAAGCTGTTGCATAAATTTATGCAACAGCAGCTTACTCTTTTCTGAAATCTTTGATTTTCGATCAAGGCTGTTTTGAATGGGAATCGAGGGGGACACCATACCTATTTTCAACGAAAAATAGGTATGGTGTCCCCCGGTTTAACCCAGCACTCCACAGGACGCCAAAAGCAAGCGCGTTTTTACCAGTTAGCAAATTATTGGCTAAAGGACGTTATCGTTTCAAAAGTTATTCCTTTTTTGCTTTTGTCGCCTGTGAGCTTAACGTTATTTGCCTTGATTTCATTCAGTCTTTTAATCAAAATGGTCATTGCTGTTGATTTTCAATTCGGTTTAGAGACACATTATTTTTCAAAGCAACTTTTGTTCTTTACTGATAAAGCAAATGACACTGACTGTTACATTTTAGATGGTTTTATGCTTAAAAATATGTTATAAGTAGTGATGTTTTTTGGTATTCGTCAAATTGCAAAAATCAGTTTTATAATAATAAGGTTTATCAAATTTAATTAAACCAACGTTGATCTTATAACACAGAGCTACACAGAACGTTAAAGGCAATGTCTTTTTTTACCTATTAGCTATGTATTAGTAAAAGAAAGTCATCATTTAAAATGATAATTCTTTTTAGCATGTGCCTGCTGTAGCTTGAACGTTATCTGCAAATATGCAAAAATGATATGTTTTTAAATATCTGATACATTTAAACTTTAAAGAGTCAAGGTAAATTATTAGTATGATAGAATATTCTAAATATAAAAGAGGTTCAGAGTGGAGAAAATGGGATTTACATGTTCATACAGCCTCTTCTTATGATGCTTACAAAGGTGACGATGCGAATGAGTTATTAACTCAAGCATGGATTGATAATGAAATTGCCGCAGTTGCAATTACAGATCATTTTTTAATTGATGCGGAAAGAATCCAAGCATTAAGATTGAAGGTACCAGAAATTACAATTTTTCCAGGTGTTGAGTTGAGAACTGATAAAGGAGCAAGTAATTTACACGTTATTTTAATCTTTTCAGAACAAATTGATCTCTATTCACTCACTGAAAAATTTAGAGTAATAATGCTAGATCAAAAAGCAAAAGCAAGAGAAAGTGATGATACTATTTACTGGGATTTTAATGACATTATAGAATTTGCTAATCAGAACGATGGGTTTGTTTCACTGCATACTGGAAGCAAGACTCAGGGAATGGATAATGTTATTACGAATGCAATGGACGTTAATATGGCAATAAAGACAGAAATTGCTAAATATTCAAATTTCTATGAAATTGGTAAGATTGAGGATATTGAAACACATAATGAAAAAATTTTCCCGAAAATTGGATTTAAGCCATTAGTTCTCTGCTCTGATAATCATGACCCCAGGGATTATAAAATTAAAGAAAACCTTTGGGTAAAATCCGACCCAACGTTTGAGGGTTTAAAACAATTAATATACGAGCCTAAAGAAAGAGTCGCAATTCAAGAAAATAAACCTGATGAAAAAAAAGGTTATTATGCAATTGACACGGTTACATTAAATGAAGCCGGCTTTTGGAATCAGACTATTAAATTAAGTGAAAATTTGAATACTATTATAGGTGGTAGAGCAACAGGAAAATCGACATTGCTATCATGTATTGCACAGAAGGGAGGGACTAAGGTTGAAAAAGATTTTATTACAAAGCATTCAGATAATCTCCAAATAAAATGGAAAGATGGAGAAGTATCCACACAAAGAGATATTGATTTCTTTCCTCAAAGCTATATGTATAAGATTGCAATAGATTCTAAACGTAGAGATTTATTAATTGAAAGAATCATTGAAGAAT
The DNA here is from genome assembly GCA_002753725.1 of Deltaproteobacteria bacterium. Lineage (GTDB taxonomy): Bacteria > Desulfobacterota > Desulfobacteria > Desulfobacterales > Magnetomoraceae > Magnetomorum. Next base: position 28,823 of record PEAL01000022.1, on the reverse strand, counting down.
ATGATACTGAAAAATATTATAAATCATACAGAAACTTTTTGATGTCAAATAAAAACAAACTCTCTCAGGGTATTCGAAATCTTTTTAACCTACAAAGTAAAATTTTTGAAATTAAAGATAGAATCAAGGAAAAAGGTGACAAGCAAGGTATAGAAAAAGAAATTAACAAATTAAGAGAAAAAATTCAAAATAGCAAGGTTGATATATCTAATGAACAACATGAAAAGTACAATTCAATTACAAAAATAATTAATGAAAAAGAAAATAGAATAAAAACCATTGATTCAGATTTAGATCAAATAAAACATATAGCTTCCCAAGAAATATTTAATGAATCATTTAAATATAGTTTTTCATCCTTATCAAAAAAATTCAGAAATAATATCATATCTGATTTTGAAAAGATTAAAAATGACGTTAAGGAAAAATGGCAAGCTCAATTAAAATCTCGTGAACTTGAAATTGTAAAAGAAAAAGACAATCTAATGGAAGATGTTAAAGGTGAAAAAGAGAAAGATGATTATAAATCAGGCTTAAAACTAATTGAGAATAATAAGCAATATCAGGAATTAACAGAAAGATTGAAAACTGAGCAGACAAAGCTGAGTGAAATAAATATAATTGAAGAACAACTAAAAACAAAAACAAGTGAACACAATACACTTGAACTCCAAATTATTAAAGGTCATATAGAATTTAAGCAGCAAATATCGATCTTGGAGCATAATCTGTCTCTCAAAAGTAGTGGAATTGAAATAAAACCAAATATTTTTCTCAAAAAGAATGAACTAAAAGACTTTTTAACTTCAAGGCTTAATCAGCAAGGCAAAGAGCGTCAAGACTTTATCAATAGCATATCCGATAATTATCAAAATAATACTGAGGTGCAAATCAAGTATTTCTTAGATAGAGCTATGAACAATTCAATTGATTACAAAAGCGGTAATAGCAACGAAGAAGTCACTGTTGAGCTATTATCTTCAAATTGGTTTGGTATTTCTTTTGATGTAACATATCAAAATGATGAATTTGTTAATATGTCACCAGGTAAGCAAGCATTTGTGATTCTAAAACTTTTACTTGAATTTAGTAAAAAAGAATGCCCAATTTTAATAGATCAACCAGAAGACAGTTTAGATAATAGAGCAATTTATAATGAACTAGTAAAATACTTAATTGATAAAAAGAAAGAGCGTCAAATATTATTGGTAACACATAATTCAAATGTAGTAGTTAGTGCTGATGCAGAACAAATAATTGTTGCAAATCAACATGGTGAAAAAAACCTTAATGCAGATGGATATAAATTCCAATATGTTTCAGGTGGTCTTGAATTTACAAAAGAAAATGATAATGACGTAGAATTTACACTGTATGCTCAAGGAATAAGAGAGCACGTATGTGAAGTATTAGAAGGTGGAAATGAGGCTTTTAAAAAGAGAGAACAAAAATATGGTATATAAATAAATGTGAAGCGGCCAAGTTAAAAATGTATTTAATGTGCGCACTCTATTATGCCATTTAAATAAAGGGAAGATGGAGATGAAAACCACTTCTCCTTATGCATATAATATACGTTTTAAACTTGGCCGCTTCACAAATATTAATCCATAGGTAGACAATTTCCTACGTTTTGAAAAAACAGATAGCGCCTTTATTTCATTCAATCTTTTAATCTATCATCGCTATAGGTTTTCAACTTGGTTTAGAGAAACATCATTTTTTTATACTTTTGGTATTCATTTACTGACTTAGTAAATGCAATTGGCAGTTGCATGATAGGTTACTTTATGCTTGAAAATATTGTACTTATAGTGTCGTTCTTTGGTAATTGTCAAATTGCAAAAATTAGTGTTATATTGTACATAATACATAACATAAAAGGTTTATCAAATTTTGTTAAACCAAGATTGGGCGAATAACACATCGCTCCACAGGACGCCAAAAGCAAGTGCGTTTTTTACCAGTTGGCAAATAATTGGTTAAAGGACGTAATCGTTTCAAAAGAAATTCCTTTTTTGCTTTTGCCGCCTGTGAGCTTATACGTTATTCACCTTTAGTTCATTCAGTCTTTAATCTAAAAGGGTGTTGTATAAAACCTCTGAAATTGGCATATAGGCTAAACGCGATGAACAGATTTCCTAAGTCATCAACAGTTCAACAATTGGGCGATTGATCAACAAAGGTTAAAAAGAGAGAATCGAACAAGATAAAGATAGTAATTGGCAAAATTTGTAAATAAACGAAGCTCATAATTAAGGGTCAGCTCGACAGTATTCAATAAAGCATAAAAATTATTCTTTAAATTTTTTTATTATCATGCTATTAAAATTAAAAAAATGGAAATTGACTAATTTTTGTAACAGAAACATTCTCATCATCTTTTTGATGTGATTGTGGTGAGGAACTTGATTTCTCTGAAATTACAATACGAGAAATGAAAAAGATGAACTCAAATAAGCAAGTTAGTTTAGGTGAGGGAAACTTATAATTATGTTTTATAAAAAAGTAATTTTTTGATTTTTTTGAAAAAACAGGAGGCATGAATGATTAAACAATTTTTCATAAATTGGATCGTAATATCTTTGTTTTCAATGACATCAATCGCACTGGCTGCTGGCTATCCAATCAAGGACAATGTTGACAACAGCATAAATTGGGTTGCGACAGGAGGCTGGGCAATAACGACAACATCATCACACAGTGCCATAACCTGTTGGACCGATAGCCCGAATGGTGCTTATCTTAACAATACCGATTCAACTCTATCGCTCGCATCGCACATTGATTTGTCTTCAACAAACAATCCCGCCCTTTTATTCTGGCATAAATATGAATTGGAAACAGATTTTGACTATGCATCTGTGGAGATTTCCTCAGATGGAAATAACTGGGATACACTGTTTGAAATAACCGGTATCTGGCGTGAATGGAAAAAGGAACAAGTCGATCTTTCGGATTACAAACAAGCCAATATATTGATTCGGTTTCGTCTGATTTCAGATAAAACCATTACTGGTGATGGCTGGTATATCGATGATATCCGAATTGCTGATCAACCGGAACCTGTCATGCAATTACAAGTCGCACCCAGTACATCTTCATCAACCGCTGTTGATTTGACATGGACCCAGAGTTATGATGACAATTTTGTCTCCTATAAAATCATTCGTTCAACGGATGAAGGCTTTTCTCAATCAAAAATACTGGTTGCAACAATATCCGATCCCCTCAAAACAACACTGACTGAATCAAATCTACAACCGGAAACCACCTATTATTATAAAGTGTTTGTCGTAAATACTTATGATATTGAATCTGGCAGTAAACTGGCTTCTGTTACAACAGGTTCATCTTTAGATGCATATCCTTTTTTTGATAATGCAGAACGTATCAATTCCCGATGGACAGTGTCAGGCTCATGGGGACTGGAGCTTATGTCTTCAACAGAATCTCACTCTGGTGTGACAACTACTGTTTGGACTGATTCTCCTTATGCGGCATACAATGCCAGCACTGATTCATCTTTACAAATATCGATTGGTTTAGGGAAAGCGTTGATGCCGGTACTGTCATTCAAACAAAAATATGCGTTTAATTCCTATTCAGATTATGGCTATGTTGAAGTCAAAGAAACAGCGGCAACAAGCTGGACAAAGCTATTCTTTATCACTGGATCAGAAGCCACGTGGATGACTGAAAATATTGATCTAACAGAATATGCTGGAAAAATTATTGATATTCGTTTTCGCATAACCTCTGATAATAATGGTCAGCAATCGCAAGGCTGGTTTATTGATGATATTCGCATTGGTGAAACGGATAATGCATCAATACCCTATCCTTTTCATGATGAAATGGAAGATGAATCCTCAGAGAAAAATTGGCATACTTCTTCATGGAAAATGATGCCAGTGGATAATAATAGCCATTTTGCTTATACTGATAGTCCGGAAGGAAATTATGGAGCGTATGTCAACTCGACTTTAATTATGTCAAATGTTATTGATTTGGTAAATGCTGAAAAACCCAAGATGGTTTTTGAACATATCTATAATATTTATTCAGGTACTTATAATTGTGGTGGATACTATAGTAGCGAAAGTGATTACGGAAGAATATATCTTTCAACCTACTACGGTCATCCAGGGACATGGGAGCAAATTGGATCTTTTGTAGGTTCACAATCAGATTGGAAAAAACAGGAAATTGATCTTCAAAAATGGGCAGGCTTGTCTAATATTAGAATTAAATTTGTTATTGAAGATCATTCTCACTATAGAGGCTGCAACCAGTTACCTGATGGTTGGACCATCGACAACATAAAAATCAACGAAGCCCCCACAGCCTCCCAATTAAACCAACCCACAAACATAACCAAGCATAGTATTCAACTCACGTGGACAAAAAATACAGACAACGATTTCTCAAAATACATCATCTACAGGAGCCCTACCTCAAATAGCTCATATGAGGTATTAACTGAAATCAGCAATCAAAATATCACAGAATATACAGATACAAGCATCACTTCTCCTAATTCAACTTATTATTATAAAATTATTATTGAAGACACTGAAAATATCACTACCCAAAGCAATGAAGTGTATGCAACCAGTTCATGGGGAATTCCATCAACCCACTACCCAATGACTGATGACATGGAAGGAGCAGATAATTTTGGTAATGATTTACCCTGGAAAACCACTGATGAAGATGCTCACAGCGGCACAAAATGCTGGTCAGATAGTCCCAATAGCTTTTACGAAAATAACACAGATAAATCACTTTATACCAGATTAAATTTAGGAGAAGCTAATCGTCCTATGCTGACATTTTGGCACAGGTATAATTTGGAAGCCAATGCTGATTATGCTTATGTTGATGTTTCAAAAGACAATGGTGCAAACTGGTATAGCCAATATTTTGTTACTGGCTTTTCGGGTGCTCAGTGGTCAAAAGTCGAAATAGATTTAAGTGATTATGCCAACAATGAAATTATGATTCGATTTCGCATTAAAACAAATGGCACAAATACATTTGATGGCTGGTACATTGATGATATCAGCGTGGCAGAAAACAAAGCCATTACCTTATTTCCATTTTTCGAAGATATGGAATCTGAGGATTTTATGGAGACCAACTGGATTGCATCAACATGGGGAAAATATAACGCTGATATGTACAATGGTAATGCATGCTTTGCAGATACACCCAGTGGAAATGGTGGAACGTATGTTTACTCTGATTTAGTATTAAGAGGGCGGCTGGATTTCTCCGATGCTCAAAATCCTCATCTTTCTTTTTGGCAACGATATCATAGCCATAAAGATTACAGAAACTATGTTTATATATCAACCAATAATGGAAATTCATGGAGTAACATATATAATGTTTATGGGACATTAAACGATTGGCAAAGAATTCAATTAGACCTTTCTCAATATAAAGGGTTGCCTGAAATGTCCATAATGTTTAGAACATATGGCCATAGCAGCTATGATGGTTGGTATCTTGATGACATCCTGATCAGTGATGCCCCACTCAATGTCAATCTGGAAGCACCTTTTAATATAACCGAGCACAGTATGGCAATACAATGGTCTGAAAATCAGGACAATGACTTTGCTCAATATGAAATATACCGAAGTCAAAGTGCGGGTGTAAACCGATCCAGTACGCTGATCGGCACAATAACCGATCAATCAACAACATCATATACCGATACCTATATTACCTTTGCAGGTACAACTTATTATTATAAGGTATATGTGGTTGATCAGGAAGGCCTTTATAATCAGGGAAGCAATGAAGTTTCAGGTGTTACCATAAAAGAAATCTTAAATGCTTTTCCATATAACGACAGTATGGAATCCGGCGATTTCTGGTTAAATGATTTACCCTGGGAGATAACTGATGAAGATGCCCATTCGGGAACTTATTCTTGGTCTGACAGTCCGGATGGACTTTATGAAAACAGTATTAATAAATCCATTTCACTGAAAATTAATTTGGGCAAAGCAAATCGGCCAATATTATCATTCTGGCATCGATACAATCTTGAAAGTAACGCAGATTTTGCTTTTGTGGAAATATCCACGAACAATGGTTCAAGCTGGGCTAAATTTTATTACGTTACCGGTTTTTCTGGAGAAAAATGGGAACAGGTCTTTATAGACTTAAGTGATTATGCACGTTCTGAAGTATTTATACGTTTTAGGATAGAAACAAATGCCGCAAATGCCTATGATGGATGGCATATAGATGATGTCGCTATTATTGAAAATACTGCTATTGAAGCCTTTCCCTTTTATGATGGAATAGACAGTGTTGAAACGCTATCACGATGGATTCCATCAACCTGGGATATGATTGTCACCGATGGCTATAGTGGAATGAACTCCATCGCTGATTCACCAAAAGGCAACGGCGGAACATATGTTCACCAAGACCTGACCCTGAAAGGTCAACTTGATCTTTCAGAATCTAAAAATCCACAACTATCTTTTTGGCATAAATTTCACAGCCATAAAGATTATCGAAACTATGTTTTCATTTCTGCAAATGGGGGGCAAGATTGGGTTAATATTTGGTCGACTTATGGCACTCAAAATGAGTGGAAAAAAGTCCAATGCGATCTTTCAGCATATATGGGTATCTCAAATGTTTCCGTAAAATTCCGAACCTATGGCCACAGCAGCTATGATGGATGGTACCTGGATGACATCCAAATCGACGATGCCCCTGTCAATGTTCAATTGCATCAACCATCAAATATACAAGAACATAGTATTACTTTGAATTGGACAGAATCTACTGACAACGATTTTGCCCAATATGAGTTATATAGAAATACGTCAGCCAATGTTACCAGAGATCATACCTTAATCGCTACGATAACAGATAAATCCATTCATTCCTATACCGATACAACCATAGAGTATCCCAATCGAACCTATTATTATCGAGTATTTATTCGAGATACCACTGATTTGTATAATCAGGGCACTAATGAAGTTTCAGGAACCACAACATGGGGAATTTCTGAAAATGACTTCCCATTATTTGACAGTATGGAAAGTGATGATAACTGGGGAAATGAAAGTCCCTGGGCAATTACTGATGAGGATTCACACACCGGATCATTTAGTTGGTCAGACAGTCCGGATGGGCCATATGAAAACAATATGGATCGATCATTATATACACGTATTTACCTGGCGAATACCAACCGACCATTATTGGAATTCTGGCATCGTTATAATTTTGAAAATTATGTTGATTTTGGTTATTTAGAAGTATCTACCGATATTGGAAAAAATTGGAGCAAAATTTATTTTGTCACAGGTTTTTCCGGCCTTAACTGGGAAAAAGTTGAAATCGATCTCAGTTCTTATGCCAATCAAGAGTTGTACCTTCGGTTCAGAATTATAACCAATGGTTCACAAGCATATGATGGATGGCATATTGATGATGTTAAAATCACTGAAAACAAAACCGTAATTCCTTATCCTTTTGTTGATGATATGGAAGATAACGACAGCACCATGCATTGGATTACATCCACCTGGGGAAAAATTAATAATGATGCCTATAGTGGTAATCATTCACTGGCCGATTCCCCACGAGGCAATGGCGGAACTGGCGTGTATAGCAGCCTTGTGTCAAGAGGTACATTGGATTTTTCAAAAGCCTTATACCCAAAATTAAGTTTCTGGTATCATTCATACAGCGATAGTTCTTCCTATCGATATTATGTATATATTTCAAACAATGGGGGGCATGACTGGAAATCAGTATGGAATACATATGGCAGGGAATACGACTGGAAAAAAGTTGAAATCGATCTGTCTGCATATAAAGGTTTACCCGATATCGCTGTCAGGTTTATGTCTGTAGGGCATACAAGCTATGATGGATGGTATCTTGATGATATTCGTATTGGTGAAGATCAATCTATCCCGACAACTATCCATATTACATCCGGAGACCAGCAGGTTTGTGCAGTGGAAACTCAACTCACACGACCTCTGGTCGCAAGTATCTTTGACACCAACAGTATGCCTGTTGCGGATATTCCTGTAACATTTGAGATTATTTCTGAAGGCGGTGTTCTTTCAATTACGCAAACCCGATCTGATGGAAATGGACACGTTCAAACTTTTTATACAGCAGGCCCTGCTTCTGGCGATAATTTAATTAAAGCCAGTATTGAGGATTCAGATCAGTCTGTCACCTTTACTGCCAGGTCTTTGGTGCCCGGCATTCCGGTTACATTGAACAAAATATCAGGTGATCGACAGGCCGGCCTTGTAAATTCACAATTAGCCAATCCTTTTGTGGTGAAAATTGTTGATGTCAATAACAATCCAGTTCCGGAAATTCCGCTTCAGTTTTATATTTTATCCGGTGCCGGAACATTAAGCTATACTGATGGACAAACAGATGAAAATGGTCTGGCATCAAGTCTGTTAACCTTTGGAGAAATACCGGAAAAAGTGACTGTTCTGGTATCTTCAGCCGGATTAATTGGCTCCCCTGTGTCTTACATCGCATATGCGACACTGAACGGTGGTTCAATCGGAGATGTTGATGGCGATCATATGCCGGATGATTGGGAGAATATGAATGGACTCGATCCTGCTGATCCATCAGATGCCGCAAATGATACGGACAACGATCAGTTAACCAATGTTCTTGAATATGCAAATGCCACAAACCCCAATCAATCAGATTCTGATGGTGATAACATGCCGGATGGATGGGAAATCATTTATGGTCTTAACCCAAACGACTACCTGGATGCTATGGATGATAATGACAATGATGGCGCAACAAACTACGAAGAATATCTGGCAGGCAGCATCCCTGTCTATCAAAAACATTTCCAACTTGCAGGCATCACAGATAACTGGATTGATATTTATGGAACTATCACCATTGATACTGTTCCTGCTGAAGTTGGCGATGAAATTGCTGTGCTTGACGATGATGGCATTATTTGTGGTCAGTTTACAGTGACATCACCTGGAACCTATGGATTTATGCATGTCTTTAAGGATGATCCCAAAACATTATCCATTGATGAAGGTGCTGATGTTGATGATCCATTAACAATCAAAATTTGGGATTCAAGTGAGGCTGTTGAAATAAGTGCATCAATGGATGTTATTACCGGTACACAGCCTTTATCATGGACATTTGATGGTGATGTTGCCAATGTTAATGTAAATGGAGGCGGCGTCTTTTCCATTCCTTTGCAAAAAGGATGGAACCTGATCAGCTTCCCCATTAAAACGTGTTATTATGTAGACAATATTCAGGGGTATGCCGATGGACAACCCAACGTGCCGATGCTTCCCATGACAATGTTCAAGAAAGTTAACAGTATCGCGGACATCCTGTCATCCATTGATGGCAAATATACTGTTGTTAGAAGTTCAGATAAAATAGGCGCCCATACTTTTGATCCAGCTTTGCCAGAATTCAGTGATATGAAATATATGGCATGCGGTTATGGCTATTGGATTGAAATGACAGAAGCTGCGAATCTTGAATTGCAGGGAATTCGTGCCAATGCATCTGATCATATTGAATTATCGGCAGGCTGGAATTTAGTTGGCTACTGGCATCCCAATACAAGGTATCATTCAAACCAGCCAACAGTGAGTTTTCCTTATAATACCAATTTTTCAGATGTGAACAGTATCAGTGATGTTCTATTTTCTATCGATGGCAAATATGACGTCATTCGGTCGTTTGACAGTGATGGTGCACATACATTTGATCCCATGCTGGAGATGTTCAGCGATGTCTATTATATGGGGCCAGGCTATGGCTATTGGATCAAAATGAATACAACAGGACAATTGTCCTATTAGATTAAAAAGGAGGAAGACCTGATGGCAGTGAAACAAATATCAAAAATAGCGCTGATTATTTTTTTTGTTTTGGTATCAACAAGCAATGCTTTTGAAGCAAGCATTTCTATTACACCTATTTCAATGGATTTTTTCGGCACGATCACAGGGGCTGAAACTGGAGATATTATAACAGTTGTTGATCCTGATCAAGTGGTATGTGGGAAATTTGTTTTAAGCAAGAAGAGTAGATATGGCTTTTTACATGTTTATGGTGATGATCCAACCACCCCTGTTGATGAAGGTGCTGAGGTTTCTGATCGACTGACGTTTCTGTTAAATGGAAAATTAATTACTACTGATGGAATTATCTGGTCAGGAGATAAACATAGAAGGAATTTGAATCTTTCAATAAAATAAATTTGTTATCGTATAGATAATTATATTCTATTATCGTTCAACTTTGGTTTTTCCTGGCACGAAGTATGCCTTTATGTAGGGGCGAACCTTGTGTTCGCCCTTTCCGATGGAACCCGTATACAAGTAATTAAAGATATAAACAAATGAACAAAATTTTTTTTATACATTTTCATCTGATACTGTTAAATGTTGCTTTGCTGTTGCCAAACTACAATGCTATGGCAGAGCATTTCCAAAAGCCGGTAACATCACCTCACGTCTGCGATTTTTTAGGAAATATATCCATTAATGGCTTACCTGCAAACCCAGATGATGAGATTGCCTTTTTCGATTCAACAGGGCTTTTGTGTGGACTTTTTATTGTTCAACATACAGGACAATATGGTTTTTTACATGTATATGGTGATGACCCTTTGACACCCATCGATGAGGGTGCCGCTTCAGGTGAACAACTTTACATAAAAGTTTGGAGTTCTCAGACAAATGCTGAATACCATGGAGAAAATATTATTCTAGTTTCAGGTGATCAAACAGGTTCTGTTTTATCATCACGCTTGCCACCGATATGGCAGTCACAGGTCCGATATTCGCTCAATATTTATGCATTTATAAAAAATGATATTAACCTGAACCAGAAAATTGACTTACCTGATGCCCTTATGGGGATGCAGTTGATATCAAAGCAGCATACATGCAACCAGCCCTGTCTGTTTGCTCAGGATATTCATAATATAATTCAAATTTTGCAACAATTATCGCAATAATTTCAGTCAACACTTATCATGAAAAGGGAGTATAATGTGTATCGATATTTAATCAATCAATACAAAACTGCTGTTTGGATTGTTGCTGTGATGAGTATCATAACAACAAATGTTTACGCTGCTCATTTTCAACAACTCATTCCATCAACTATTACTTGCGATTTTTACAGCAACATTAAAATTAATGGAATATCTGCTGACATTTCAGATGAAGTGGCATTGTTTGATCCACAAGGTACGCTGTGCGGCCTGTATATTGTCAAACAAAAGGCTGAAAATGCCATTATTCATGTTTATGGAGATCTTATTGATACCCGAGGTACTGATGAAGGCGCGACTGAGCAAGATATATTGTCTGTTCGAATTTGGGATGCCAGTGAATCAAGAGAATATGCGGGCAGTGATATTCAGCTATCTGCCATGAGTCCGGTAAGCGATTATTTTAAACCTTCTGCAATACCACCTGTCTGGCAAGCTTATAAGGGATTTGCTCTTTCCATTGATACCAAAAGACATTTTCAGATTCTTCATAAAAGTACAAAAGTATGTAACTATATCGGAGACATCATTATTTCAGACAGACTGGCAGCACCGGGTGATGAAATCGCAGTCTTTGACCCTGCTGGCATTTTATGCGGCAGTGTAAGAATTAATGAATCCGGAAAGTATGGCATGCTTCATGTTTATGGCGATAATTCAGACACCACTGATATTGATGAAGGTGCTATGAATGCCGATCAGTTAACGTTTAAGATATGGGATAATGTCAGTGGGGTGGAAGTTCAACCAGACCACATTTCATTGACACCTGGTGAGGCCATTGGCTCTTTTGTTCCAGCCAGTGTGCCGCCTGTTTGGACAAACTTTGGTGGATATCACATGAATATTTCAGCAGACTATCACTCTCAATCCATATCTCTAAATCCCACAAGTGTTGAAATCATGGCTGGCAAGAGCTTTGAAATTACTGCAATTTATCAGGTCAGTGATAGCAACACACAATTGGAAGGAGTGTCGCTTCGTTTATACTATGACAGCTCAAAAATTTCGTATACAGCATCAGAATATACTTATAATAATCAATTGATTTCAATGAATGAAACACCTGTTCAGGATGCATTGAATTCAGACAATGATTCAGATACTGACCAGTATATTACAATTCGCTGGAAAGGCGAAAACTGGCCAGACCAGGATATTCCTTTGATACTGCTGAAGAGTATTTTTTCAATCAAAAATTATGCAATGCCTGGCGTAACGCATTTGAATTGTCAGTGTGTGGATTCTTCCTCTGGATATTATGGAGGTAGTTCAAGAACAAGAATCACCATTATCAATCCTGCAGCAACTATTTATGGCAATATACACTATTCAGGAAAATCAGCAGAAGGCATTTGTTTTATGGGGGTATGGGATGCCAATGTGTTAAAAGATTGGCGAACCTCAAAACCGGTAAGGCTTTTTCAATGTGATCAAAATAATTTTCTCATTCGAATGACGCCTGGAAAATATATTGTTGCAGCGTATAAGGATTTGGATCATGAGGGAAATCTCAGTTTATTGGATATTGATGATAACGAACCTTATGGATTTTATTCTGAAAATCCGGATCCGGCGTTTCAGAATTTGACACCTGTTGCTGTAGAAATAAACAGTGGCGATACAAAAGAGTGTCAAATTACTATATATGACTGGCCTGTGATTCAATCCTTTGACCTTTCAAAGGAAATCATCCCTGACAATTATCCGGCAATTTTTCCAACAGGCGAAATTTTAAAGGCAATTGTATCCATCGCCTATGGTTCTAAAAGTGAGCATATTCAAAAAGTAGAAATCGATGGCCCGAATATGAATACAATTGAGTTATCCGATTCTGGTCTGTTACCTGATACAACAGATAATGATGGTATTTTTTCCTCATGGATTCAAGCAAATAAAATAATAGAAGCAGGTCCTTATACAGTAACAGTTATTGCAAATGGGCTTAAAGTCGAACAAACAAAAACTATTGATATGATAAATTTGCAACCACCTGTTATCCTGGAACCAGGCGATCTGGCATCAACTTTTGTAACGTTTAAATGGCAGCCAGTAGCGAATGCGCATCATTTTCAGCTTTTTTTATTAAGCACACCTGATCCTGAACATTTTTCAGATTATTTGCTGATCAAATCATATATTGAGACAAACCAGTACATACCTACATTTCAGGAGTTTTCTCCAGGTGATGGGATTTCGTATTATTTTTATGTCACAGCAGTAGATGAGCATGGTTTAAATCTGAGTTACAGCAATTTTCAATCCTTTAAAACTGATGATGCTGATCCATCGATCATCGCCATTGAAAGAAAACCAGTTAACACAGTACAGTCAGAACCCTTAACCCTGACAATTGTTTTCAGTGAACGAATGGATACCACTATTATGCCGACAGTTTTATGGACACCAGGTGATCATCTTTTTGCAGGAACATTTTCAGCACCCAATATCTGGGCAGGCGCGACTGTTATTAATGATGGCGATGATGGTTTAAAGACCATTCATATAAGTGATGCTTTTGATATGGCTGGTAATAGTATTATCCACTATACCCAACATACGTTTCTCGTTGATACTCTGTTGCCTGATATTTCTGATATTAACCTGGAACCCGAAAGCCCTGTAACTCAGGGAGACGTTACCTTTACGATTCATTTTACAGAAATAATGGATATCAATCATTTGGTTTCAGTAAATTTTGGAAAATATCAAAAATCCATTTCTGGAAAATTTATCAATAATGATACGTGGTCAGGGAGCTATCATATTACAAAAGGGTATGATGGAATTCAAACCATCAGTGTTTTCGGTGGTTATGATCTGGCAGGGAACGCCATGATAATGAATAACAGCCATCAATTTATTGTGGACACCACACCACCGGCAGCACCTGCTGGATTTGTGGGAGAGCGTGTTGATTATCAGGTTAATTTGTCCTGGCAGGCCAACACTGAATCTGATTTCAAAGGGTATAATATTTATCGTGATGGAAAACTAATTAACACCACAATTGTTACCCAAACCCATTTTTCTGAAACCATTGTGAGTGGGAAAACATATATTTATGCGGTCACTGCTCAGGACAGTTTAGGTCTGGAAAGTCCATTTTCGCAAACCTATGCAGTAACCAGTGAGTCAACACCTCCGAAAATTTTTAACCCTGTAAATGGCAGTTCACTGACTGTTTTTAACGTTACTGTTCGCGGCAAGGCTGAACCTGGAGCCATTGTGGATATTATAATCAATCAGATTTTCCAACAATCGGCAGTTGCCAAAAGCAATGGTGATTTTAGTCTGTCAAATATCCCCATTGTTCTGGGTGAAAACAGCATTACAGCAATTTCAACCAATACATATGGTGTAAAAAGTGAACCCTCATTGCCGGTAAACGTCATCAATGATCCTGTTCCCAGTGCACCCCAGGGAGTCGAACTGACCTCTTCTGATACGATCATTACAATTAACTGGCAACCCAATGAAGAATCAGACATCACAGGCTATAACATTTACAGGCATTCAGGACGTCAAAAACGTCGTTTAAATGATCTTAATGTCACAGAAACAACATTTATTGATAATCATTTAACCAATGGCAGAAATTATATTTACAGTATTACAGCAATGGATACCAATGGAAGTGAAGGTCTACACAGCACAACTGTTCAGGCCACTCCCATAGCAGGTGAGAAATGGGCTGTAGAACAATGATTTATGTCCTGTATATTGTTTTTGTATGTTTATGGCCATCAGTGAGTGTTGGAGAGGACGCTTATACTTTACTCTGGAAACGTTCATTTGACAGCTCGATCATTAAGATATCGAGGATTGAAGACTTTGTAACCAGAGATTCAGCTTTTCCATTAAACCATATTGTTTCTAAAAAGAATTTGATTAAACTGAATATCAACACAACAAAAGAAAAAATTCTGCCATTAAAAACCTGTGATATCGTAAAGGTCGCTGATAATGACTGCATTGCTGTGGGATTGAAAAAGAATGTATTCACTGTTTTCACCACAGACAAACAGATTTCAACATTTAAAACAGATAATACAGTTGTGATACCAGAGCATTTGATTATTGATATATCTCCTGATGGCTCAATCATTGTTATATTATCCTGGTTTCATAAAAGTGTTTCTTTTTACACGATCAATGGTCAGTTGTTGAACAGATATTCAGCAGAAGATCTGAAAGGCGCAGTCATTCAATTTTCCAGAAACAGTGAACGTGTTGTCATACATGCGCCAAACTATGGTGATGGTTCAAGCAATGGATATATGCTTTGTTATGATAAAAAAGGGCAATTATTATGGCGGTATGATCATCCAGGATGTCAGGCACAATACGATCTGTCGTCAGATGGGGAATATGTGATTTTATATGCAAATCAAAAATTGTATTCAGTTCACAAAGGAAAAATGATTTACGAAAAAAATATGAATTCACCAGAAATACTTGCGCGTATCTCTAACGATGGGAAGCATGTTGCCCTGGCAAGGAAATCCGATCATTGTATCTTATACATTGATAATCATAATGGAAAAACACTCTGGAAACAAACCATAAGTGGCTTTGATTCCCTGAACAGTCCATTTACTGATATGGAAATCAGGCAAAACGTTATTGCGATTGCTGTCAGTAAGCACTGGTCAAGAAGGAATGCAGAAAGTTGGATGATTGTTTTTAATACAAAAGGTAAAAGGATTTGGGATAAAAAATTTGAGCATAATGCGTTAAAAGTCTTTTTTTCAAATCGTGCAAGTACATTAGGTCTTTTTGCTGAAAAAGCGGTTTATTTGTATCGTCGTCACCTGAAAGCGAATTGAAATATAATTAAATAAAACACTACAATAATCAGGTTATTTCCGGAAATAATCTCAGACAAAAAGGAATAAAAATGCATTGCCGGCACACAGTTGATAAAAATCATACTGGTTTATAAAGGATGGGAACTGATATATTACGAGGAATATGCCTGATTCTAATTATCAGTCAATAACCTGTCTCCGGAATGCACCCTTTAAATTAAGGATACAACTTATAATGAGAATTATTTTTAAAAATATTGGCCTCATTCAAAAAGCTGAAATAAACTTAGATGGGCTGACAGTCGTCACTGGAAAAAATGATACTGGCAAAAGTACCATTGGAAAAATGCTTTTTTGTATTATTAAAGCCATTCATCAGATCAAAAAAGAAAAAAAATCTCCATCCATTTGGAATTCTTCTGAGCAAGAAATATTTACTAATTGTATCAATCGTTTTATGGATTTAGTTTTCGAGTCACATATTACCCCGAAAGGCAATATTGAACTAACTGATGATACACCCAAATCAGATATTCATATCTTTTTTGAGAATTCATCTTGTGTTGACATTAAAGGATCAGAGTTTTCCAACAAATTGTTTTTCAAAGATGCAACCTTGCTACAGACACCTGTCATATGGGATATGCTAGAATTTTTCGACAGTATTAATCGTTTCAAACAAAATGAAGAAATCGAAACAGGAGCACCCCTTTCTTTTAAATATCCATATTTATTGTGGGATGTTTACATGAAAATTTCAACCACTCCTGCACAAAAAAACAATCAATGCAAATTATTGCAGCAAACTATTTCTGAGCTTATCAGAGGAAAATTCAAAACAAAAGATGGAAAAGTAGTTTTTGAACATCAAAATGGAATTTTTCAGGTTTCAAACATGGCTTCTGGAATTAAGTATTTTGGTTTGTTACAAAAACTTGCTGAAAATGCCAGATTAAATAAAGGAAATTTATTAATCATTGATGAACCTGAAAATCATCTGCATCCAGAATGGCAACTTCAGTTTGCTCGTTTGATTGTCAATCTGATTAAAAATTATGAAGTAAAGGTTTTAATCAATTCTCACAGTCCTTACATGATTGAAGCTTTAAAAGTCTATAGTGATAAAGTTATCAGACAACAGACAAATTTTTATTACAATGAAAATAAAGACAATACAGTTGTTGTAAACGATGCAACATTTGATTTGGGTAATGTATTTGAACAATTATCAGAGCCATTTAGAACTCTTGAAAAAATTGATTTGGGAATTGATGATGATTAATACAATTCGGCAATTATTTATTTGAAAAAATTTTTATAATTATAATGAATCAGTTATTCCTTTTTATGCTTAGGCTTAGGCTTAGATTCTTTTAACATAAGAAAAATATTTAATATTTTTTTATAACAGTTAACTATTCATTACGAATTTTTACAAGCTTTGGAGATTAAAATGGGAAAAGGAAATAAATTTTTTATTTTTGTATGTATTGCATACTTTATTACGACAAATGCTTGGTGCAATGATAGATATATAATTGAAGATATTGATAACAATGTTTTAGGTAAGGTTATTACGTTCAATGCAACAAAAACGCCATATAATACTGTGTTTATTGATATCGAAAGAAATGAAGTACTGTTATGGTCTTTTGAAATAGGTGGGTATCAAAATTATTTAAATGCTGAAACTTCAGTTTTAAATTTAATATTTTCAACTCCTGATCTATTATTAGCTAAAAATAAAATTGAAATAATAGCGTTTATACAATCAAACCATAAATATAATAAAGCTCTTTTATATTACAAGGACTACCTGAAAACAAGAAAGGAACGTTTTCTTAATTATGTTAAAGGTTATATTGATAGTTTAATTTTAGACATTATTGATTACCACAAAAAGAACAGTTTATTTATTTTCGATCACCAGGAGATTCGCAAAAGATATAAAAAACTGATCAGATCATCGCAAGAATTATCAAGCGGATTTGTATTCAAATACACACCAGAGCATCAACTCATAACCGTTACTAATCCAAAAGCATTAGCCTATGGTTTATTGCCTCAAGAGAATTTCTTAACAATGAAAAATTCAAATTTTTTTTCATGGAAATTTATTGAGAATGCTTTTTTAGATACTTCAATTATTGATCCCAATATCGGTATAGTTGGAAGAGCATTATGGTTTCTTCGAAAAGGTACACCAATGCATTTATCGAATTTGGATCAAAATTTACAAAAATCAATTAACAACAACACTTCATTTAAGGGGCAATATATTTTGTACACTGATTTAACTCTATGCCCTCTTTCTTTACCAACGATAATCAATTACGCAAACGTTGTTTCAATTGTTATAGACCTTAAATTTTCAGGTACTCTTGAAAAAACAGAAGATAAACATGATAAATCATGGATTCATAAGGTTTTACCAGATATATCTCATTTCTCAGAAAAAATGTTAGAAGCTGCCATCTCCATTATGACCATATCAGAAGCTTTAATACAATTTTTTCCTACTGATGATGATAAAGAACTTGAGTTAAAAGTTAATCAGCAATTTGGTAATATCAAAACAATTCTTGAAGTTGTGCAAAGCTGTTTGTCAAAACTCAACAATCCACCGAAAAATATATTTGACACAAGCAGGCAACCACCTGTTACGAAAGAATCAATGGCAAATTGGACTGAGTCAGAAATAAATAAAATAAGCCCTTTTTGGTCAATGATTTTATCTATTGTCAAAAAAAATTCAACAAAAAAGAATTGGATATTTGAAGAAGTTATTCGTGTAACCTACAGATATCTTTGCACAATTGAGGAAGGCTTTGTCTTACAGGGAATCGTTGATGAAAATGGCTTTGTTCAATTAATTTACTATATTACAAAAAAGATAGACGTTACAGTTCAAGTTAAAATAGAGCATGAAAAAGTTCTTAATCAAATCATGACATCAACACCTCTCCAAAAAGCTATAAAAGAGTCTCTATTTGAAGATTTACCTAGAATGGTTGATCTTTTCTTTGGTAATTTTAACGCAATTGGAAATATGATGAATTCATTAACTGATGAAAATAATGTTCTCGAAGCAACTTATTTTCTAATAAAACAATATTTAGTTGCTCAATTGAAACAAATGGTGAGGGAAGGTGTTGAAAATTCTACTGACTATGTAACTGAATTATTAGCTAAGCAATTAGGAAAAATATTGAGCAATTTTTTACCGGGCACAGGTGTTTTGTCTTTAGCTTCTAAAGCATCTGATATAGGGACTTTTGCATATGATGCAGGAATGGCTCCTAAATATGTTCCTGTAAATGTTGATTATGACCATGCCAAAAAAGAACTTGCATTCAGTCAGCCTCAGTCTTGCAGTTTCTCAGAATTATCCTTTTTATCACAGGTTCCAAAAAATGATTTGTCAGATTTTTCATTAAATAATAATTTAGAAGCTTTTCTTTTGGATAATTATGAAATTGAAATTGATCAGCAAACAAATTTGAAAAGAATTGATATCACATCTAAGCCCGCTACATTAATGCATAAATATAATAACCAGGATGTTCTTTTTTATCATCAATTTTATATAGGAGAAGAAATTGATTTAAGCATATTTAAGGCAAAAATTGATAGTCATCCAGTTGTATCAACGAGGATTATTGTAAATTCTTTTAATAAAGGAGAGTTAATACCAATTAATCATGAAAAGATTGATAAAAGAGACTTGGATCTCTCTAAGGATGGTTTTGTCTATCAAATGAAATACCACGATAAAAACTATGCTGTAATTGATTTTCAAAAATTATTTTATCATTCTCAAAATAATTGGTTCCAACGTTGGACAGGCATAACAGAAGACAGAACTTATTATCGTTTGAAAGGCAATGATATTTATAGGATAACTGCCTGGATTGATTTTAAAGATTTTACAGATCATTCTTCAAATAATACAAGAGGATCTACATTTGAAGAAAGCCATGAAATCTATATGCCTAAAAAAATTCAAAGAAAAAACTATAACCTTACACTTACTCATTTTGATAATGTTGACACAATATTAAAACTAAATATAAGCAATCAATCATTAGAAGAAACATATGTCTGGTTATACAACGAAAAAGATCTACAATCTCAGCACCTTGGACATGTGAGTGTTTTAACACCTGATTTATATATTCATAATTTAGAACATCCCTGGATTCAAGAGTCTAAGTTTAATGGTATTTTTGTATTATGTGATGAAATAATGCAAAAATATTTTCAAAAACAATATTCTGGAGATAGAGCGCAGATTGCAAGAGCTATTGAAAAAATACTCAAGCAACAAAACACTTATTATTCAAATAATATTTCTAATGCTTTTCTTTTGCTATATGATAATGATTCTATTGAACATAATACACAACATTTTGACTTAACAGAAATTGACGATATAGGTGATGACACAACAAGTGAAAGAGTCAAAGGGATAATAATCAATTCTAACGAAAATATTATTGATGATGCTTATATTGAATTATATTTAGTCAAAAATAAATATAATGATGAATTCGTTTCTACTACTTCAACAAGTGAAATTGGTGAATATGTTTTTACAAGAAAAGATATTAAGGAGGAGGGGTTATATTATGTAAAAGCATATGCTGATAACTATTCACCTTTTGATGGTCGCAAAAGCAAAGAATTTTTCTCGGTATATTATGGTACTACCAAAAAACTTGATCCCATAATTCTTGAAGAAATCCAAGCCATGACATTTGCATTCAATATTCCTTCTGTCGTTTCTACTGGTAATGAAGTAATAGATGGAATACTATTCATTCATAATATGGATATTATGGAAAAAGATTTAATCGTAAATCTTAAAACAAATGACTCTTCAATATTGGAGGTTCCTGAACAAATTATATTAAAGGCAAACGAGCTAAACGCATCTTTTCAAATACACATCCAGAAAAATTGTATTGTTAATGAGAGTAAAAAAATCACTATCACAGCTTTTGCAGATAATTGGAACAATGGAGTTGGAACTGTTGATGTAATAAATAAAATTCCATTCCCAAACTTTTATTTAGAAACAGATGGAGCAACAGTATCTTTTAATGATCGTTCTGTAGACTATGATACAGGTTATATCATGCAATGGTATTGGGATTTTGGTGATGAGGCATTTTCAGATCAACAAAATCCTGTGCATGTATTTCAAAATGCAATTGAGCACTTGGTTACTCTATATGTGACAGATAACAATGGAATGACACAGTCTATAACAAAAAGAGTTATTCCTGGCCGTGACATTAACATTGATGATTTATCAAATTCTGAAGAACAGATAACATTTAGTGAACAATATAGAACATGTTCATCTTCATCTAGTATTTCTATATTTAACCCTAATTCCACACAGCTTGCATTATTCTCAATTAAATTTTTATCGGGTGATCAAAATGCTTTTCATTTCTCGTTAAGCAATAATCTCACAATTGATGAATTTGGTGTTGAAAAAAATGACAAAAAAACAGTTTATATTACTTTTGAATCAGAAAATTCTGGAGATAAAATTGCTAAATATGAAATTACCAGTAATTTATCAACAAATACGAAAATATTAATACTTAAAGGCTTATCCAAAAATATTTTTTGTAATGACAATAATGAATGTACTAAGGATTACTTTGATAATTGTACATGTCACTACGATGCAATTGATTATGGTCAAAACTACGAGTGTATTAAAGGAAAAGGCGTATTACGTTCTTGTGATAAAGGGGATCCATGCTATATCTATCCAAGAGATAATATATCAGGTGAATGTTTACCACCAATAAAAAAACAAGCCTGCTTACCTCCAGTTATTAACCATGATCCTACATATATCCAGTATCCACTAAGCACTGGAAATCCAGAAGAGGAAGTAATAGATAACATATTCTCTCCAATATCGAGTTTTTCCCAAAATGATATATTAGAACTAAAATACTCTATAGATGTATCTTCTATAATCAGTGTAATTATCTATAATGAAAAAGGAGATAGAGTTCGTACAATTATACAGCATGAAAAAAGAAATACCGGGGACAATGTAGAAATCTGGGATGGTTTAGATGACTCTTGTCACTCTGTTCCAGATGGTAATTATAAATATATAATTAATGGCGTCAATATCACTAATGCATTGGATTACTGGACAGTCTCAGATAAAATCGTAGTTGATAATGTTTTGCCTGTTGCTGAAATTGACGTTATTCAGATTGATACTCCAAAGTATAATTACTTTACAATTTCTGGTACAGCATGGGATGATCAGTTTAAATCATATTATTTAGAGTGTCTTAATAAGGAACATCATGTTTACGTAGATTTCAAATATGTTTCTATTAAAAAAAATATTTTAGGTTCTTTTGATTCAAGTACCCTACCCGATGGAGAATATCGGCTTCGTTTGACAGTTAAAGATAGAGCAGGGAATAAATCTATTAAAGAAAAGCCATTAATAATAAATAGAATTACAAATATTCCTAAACTGCATATAAATTCAGTTATGCGTGAAAGTAATCTGGCACAAGATGGATATGTTAGCACGCATGATAGTAAAGATGTTTGGATTGATGATTTCCTTCCTCTTGGTTCAACACTTATTGGAGAATGGTTTTGGGATACAGGCATAGTATATTCTGGACTAAAATCTCATACTGGCTCTCAAATACCAGGTAAATCTGTTCATTATTTTATTCATGCTGATGAACCTCTTGCTTTAAGTCCAGATGAAAACATTATTCAATATGTATATATAGATCCTGAGTATATACCACAAGAACTTATGATTCAGTTTTATTCAGAGTCTGGAAATGGTGAACATAGAGCTTATTGGGGAACAAATCAAATAGTTGTTGATAGCGCAAGTGGTTCTAAATCACTATACCGAATGGGGGATATGCCTGTTGCAGGCAAATGGATTAGACTAAAAATACCAGCATCAACTCTTAAACTTCATAATAGTGAAATAAAAGGCATAGCATTTATTACTTATCATGGAAGAGTCTGGTGGGATAAAACGACTAAAAGCTCTAATTATAACGAAACTCAAAAACAGTCATGGATGATAGCCTCAAATGCATCCAAAGATGACACAAGTAGAACGATAATTAATTATACGATCTCAAAAGATGAATATTTAACACTAACTGTATATGATTCAAAGCAAACACCAATAAATACTTTAATTAATGAGTTTATGCCAGCAGGTACATATCAGATTGTTTGGAATGGTACAGATATCAATAATAATCAAGTCGATTTTGGTAAATACTTTCTAAAATTTAGCTCACCCAATGTCCCTCTTGATAGCAACTCATATTCATGGTTCTCAGACTTTGCACTTCCTGAACATATCCATATATCTACAACAGTTTCAGATACTCAAGGATACACCTTCAAAATATCAAATAACGAGATACAAAAAGTTAATTCAAGTGGTGATATTCAATTAACTATAACTGCAAAAAGTCTGGGAAACATTTCGCTAACTCCTGTCTCTTTAACTATAGATGGCAATGATAACCTCTATATTGTAGATACCCAACAACAAACAGTATATAAATTAAACCAATATGGATATTTAATATCAACCCTGCCTTATTCTTCAACAGCAACATGGGGTGAAAAAGGAATTTCAATTTTGCAACCTGTTGGAAGCAAGATAGATCAGGATGGAGATTTGATTATTGGAAACAAAATAAATAGTGAATATATGGAACTATCACCAGGCTGTTTTGTTGTTGAACATTCAAATATTACAGCAGAAATACGAGTACCATATGAGAATTCTCTTGTATTTGCTACTGTTCCTATTTTTGGAACTGCCACTGCCAGAAATTTTCATAGTTATCTTGTTGAATATGGT
This sequence comes from Deltaproteobacteria bacterium, assembly GCA_002753725.1. Lineage (GTDB taxonomy): Bacteria > Desulfobacterota > Desulfobacteria > Desulfobacterales > Magnetomoraceae > Magnetomorum. The sequence goes on along the minus strand of PEAL01000022.1, from coordinate 5,026 downwards.
GCTGGTGAATCACCAACTCAATGGAGCACATTAGCAATTTCAAAAAACAAAGTTTTCGATGATTATAAACCAATTCCCCCCGCTTTAACCATCTTCGGCAACGTCGCAAGTTGGGACACTTACCCACCACTTCCAAAAGGTGTATACACTATCCGCCTGACTGTCTTTGATAATGATGGAAACTTCTTTAATGACACAGTAACAGTAAATGTTGCCACACTGATTGAACGTTGGGGCGGGACTGTTGTCAGTAATGATGGATTGGTTCAATTAAGCATTCCAAGAGGTGCTATTGCATCTGATGCAGATTTGTTTTGCATCAATGAAATGAAAAATGAAGAAGCACCGGCAGTTGATGATCCTGAATTAACTCAGATAGGAAAAATTTATCAGTTTTTACCTGCAAATTACAAATTCTTATCCACATGCACATTAAAAATGTTTTACACTGATGAACAACTCGGTGATATTGAAGAAGATACCTTAAAGATCTACCGCTGGAATCCCATTATTCAACGCTGGATTTATGTGTTTGCAGATATTGATGAACAAAATAATGTAATCACAACAACTTTGAACAGCTTTAACAATTATGTTGTGTATTATGCTGTAATATCTGATCCACCGCCGCCACCATTCATTTATCCGCCTCCATCCATAACAAACGTAAAACATATCACTCTTTTTGGACAGGCAAGCCCGAGTGTAAGTGTTGAATTATTTGTCAATGGTGCTTCACAGGGCAAAACCATTGCTGATGAAAATTCAGGCAGCTTTGTTATTTCTGGCGTAGAACTGGCTGAAGGGAATAATGCTATCACTGCAATTGCAGCAGACCCTGTAGGCAACGCAAGCGATCCTTCTGAACAAATCAATATTACCTTTATTATAGCACAGCCTTCAAGTGTGACACGTTTAAATTTTAAAACAAATGACTTTTCTGAAAATACTGAAGAACCAGTTGCCATTGGAGAAACACTCTATATTGAACTTATTGGTGAAGATTCAAGTGCATCATCAGTAGATTCCTCAACTATAACCTTGACAAGTAGTCTTTCGGATAACAATGGTGTTGTTGTTCAATTGATTGAAACAGATATCAATACAGGTATCTATCGCGGTATGGCAAAAGTCATTGCTGCTGAAGATGAAAACGATAATGGCATCAGGGTTTCATCAACACAGATTGAAACCATCACAGTTCAATCCCAGATAGATGCCACCAAAATAGATACAATACTCACAGCAGACCGCATTCCACCGCCTGCACCATTGATTGCATCGTTGACCCATCCATCATTATGTCAGGATACATTTGAAGCAAACACAGGGGAATGGCAGAATATGAGTAACAGTTATGGCGCAACTGTTTCAAAAACGACTGATATTGTTCAATCCGGCATTTATGCGGTTCAAATGATAAACGCTGAGGATGGCGGCGACTTTGCCAATTATGTCCGAAAATCACCATTTGATGCCAGGCAATATCCCATGATTCACTTTGATTACAATATTCCCAAAGACCTGAAACTAAACCTTGTGGCTCTGGTCAATAATATGTGGAAAGAAATTGTGTTTTGCGATGATCCCAAAACTGTTGAAACCTTTGAAGATGACTTATACAGGCCTATTGGAACCATTGAAAATGTTGTCAAAGATAATGCATGGCATCATGCTGAATTTAATCTCTATAATATGCTGAAAAATGATGACCCCACTCAATTGGAATACATTGTCGAAGACCTGTTTTTTGTGGATTATAACCTTCCCGGCTGGATGGAATTAAAAATGGGGAACGAAAACCCTGAAGCCGCCACATGGTTTGTGGATAATTTTATTATCAGTGAAGGCGGCCAATCCAATAATAATCCTGTATTTGTGATTACCCCCAATGATGCCAGTGTTGTGGCATACAGTTTTGAACTGGATAACAATAACAATACATTGCCGGATACAGTCAGTGATGGAAGCAGTTGCACCATTACTTATAACAATGTTGGTGATGGTATATGGTATTTTCATGTAAGGTCACAAGATGCTGGCGGAAACTGGGGACCTGCCAATCATTATTGGCTTAAAATCGATGCCACCCCACCGGTGATAGGCGATCCTGATCCAATCAATGGCAGCAAGTCCGGAAGTCTTGAAGTCAGCGTTCGCATTACAGATGGCAATGGTAGCGGTGTTGATCCTGATACGATCAAAATCAAAATTAAAGATGTGATTTATGATATGGCTTCTGGCGGCCTCCACTATGATGAACATTCTGAACGTCTGACATTCTCATTATGGAAAGTATCTCCTGTACCAGAACCCTGGCTTGATGGCGAAACCATTCACGCAAGCATTGTTGAGGTTAAAGATTTCAGCGGCAATACACTGAATACCCCCTATTCATGGCTTTGGATTGTTGATTATTCGCAATTATCCGGTGGATATTTATCCCTGTTAACCACTCAGGGAGGATTTACACCAACATGGTCTTATGATGCTTCACGAATCGCCTTTATGTCTGTAAGAAGTGGCAATCAGGATATCTGGGTGATTCAAAGCGATGATTATGCCGAACGAAATGAAACAGCGCGTCAATTGACAAATCATGAAACAAATGATCATCATCCTTCATGCTCTCCTGTTTCTGACAGAATTGCTTTTGTATCTGACAGAGATGGCACTGATCACATTTATGTAATAAAAGCAGATGGCACAGAATTAAATCAGATTACTTTTGGAGAACTTGATGATTCTCATCCCACCTGGTCAGAAAATGGTGCAATGATCGCTTTTTCACGAGATGGTGAAATCTGGCGTGTCAATGTAGATGGCAGTGATGAAACACAAATTACCATTGATTCGGTTGAATATTATATTGATCCTTCATGGTCTCCTGATGGAGAAAAACTGGTTTTCACAAGATCGCTGTATGTTAGTGAAGTTGCCCGAATGGATAAAGATGGGACCAATCTTTCGATTCTGACAAAAAGCGGAAAAGATATGTTACCCACATGGTCTAAAAAAACCGACCATATTATTTTTGTGACCCAACGAGATGAAACCACACAATCATTAAGGGTTGTATCTGTTGAAGGAGCAAATGAAACCGCTTATATTGACAGTCAGCAATGGTGGGATACTGAACCTGAAGAATCGCCAACTGGCGGAAATATTGCCATTCAATCCACAAGAAATGGAACCTGGAATATCTGGGTAAAAACACAGCTTCAAATGACTGGTGTTTCTGTTTCTCCAGAAATTTTTTCACCCAACTCAGATGGTGTCTCAGATGTTGTCAATATCAATTTTAAACTCATTGGTGGCGCATCTAATGTCAATATCAATATTTATGATGCATCTCAAAAACTGATTAAAGTTCTTTGGGATCAACAATATGCAGAAACCGGAGTAAACAGTATTCAATGGGATGGAGCAAACGATCAGGGAGAAATTGTACCTGATGGCGTGTACTCTTTTATGATCAGCATCACTGGTACTGCGGGATCTCAGCAAATTGAAAAAACAGGAATTGTAAAAGTGGATACCAGTCCACCATCTTTTTCAGACTGGAGCATTCCACAACCTTCTGAAAAGGTTATTCACATTAAAGCGGCATTATCTGATAGTTCCGAAATTACTGAAGGTGTTACCAAATTACAATATGGTATATCAAGTTCAGCCGATGAATCATCTCCTGATGTTTTATCCTGGAATGATTTTGGATCAAATATGGAAGGAGACCTCAGTCTTGGATGGTCGAATTATGATCAACAATATTTATATATAAGAGCTTATTCAGAGGATATTCAAGGAAATGCGGGGTATTCAGATATTCAAAAACAATTGATTCAGAAAACAGTGTATCCACCTGTAATATCAGAAATACCCGATATAACAATACCTGAAGATGCCATTACCGGGCCAGTCAATTTTACTGTTACTGATGCTGATACTGCCAGTGAATTTATTTCTATCTCTGTCAATTATGATAACAGTGATATTCTATCGCCTGGATCTATTTCATTAACAAAAGCTGATCGCTTTATGACCCTGAGTATCACTCCATTAATAAATCAGAATGGAATCGTACATTTGATTGTCATTGCAAATGATGGCAGTATTACATCCACTGAAAATTTTTCATTAACAGTAACAGCAGTAAACGATCCTCCTGTTCTGTCAGAAATTGGCAATCAAAGTATGGAAATGAATTCCATATCAAACCCAGTTCATTTCACTGCTTACGATATTGATCAAGATAACCTTTTCCTGACAGTTTCATCAAATAATGACCATTTATTGCCCGAAGGGTCATTAATTTATTCACTAACAGCAACCACAGGAAAATTAATTATTGAACCGGCAAACAGCGAGACTGGTACGGCCACGATAACAATCAATGCCAGCGATGGTCAAGTAACTCAGACAACATCATTTGTTTTGACAGTTCGTCGAACAGAACAACCTTCAATTTCATCAATTAACGATCAGACGATTGCCGAAGATACTGTATCACAAGCCATTCCATTTCACTTGACAGACTTTATTAATCCATCAGTATCTGTCACATCAAATTCACCTGATCTGATTCCATCAGAAAATCTTTCCTTAACTGGAACAGGTTTTATACGATGGTTACAAATTACCCCTGCTAATAATTTAAATGGTTCAGCCATCATAACGATATACGCAGCAGGTGATGGATACACAGCAGAAACCTCATTTAATATAACAGTTACAGCCACAAATGACCCTCCTGTTATCGAAAGCATTAAAGATATTTATATTTTTGAAAATTCCACTTCAAACGCAATCACCTTAACTGTTTCTGATATAGATTCTGATAACCTGAACGTTGAAGCAAGATCAAGCAATCATGTATTGATATCCAATGAACAAATAGTATTGAGCTATACAAATAATGAGTGGGTGTTGATAATAAATCCAGCAGAAAATCAATCCGGAGCAGCAGAAATACTATTGACTGTAAGTGATGGCAGCCTGACAGACACCACATCGCTTAACCTGCTTG
>PEAL01000170.1 GCA_002753725.1 Deltaproteobacteria bacterium | reverse complement strand
AAATAATCGTTTAACAAATTTAGATAAAATGTTCGACTTTTTGAGAATGCGTCCTTGATTCGATAATTTTATATTTAATTGAAATTAGAAATACTATAAAACACTTGTATCATATTATTGAAGATTATTAAAGTTTTCATTAGTTGGCAAATTATGCTGAGACATTGTTGCCCTCCTTCGTTAATATGATGGAAATCAATATATCAGCATTTTTTATTGTATGCATGCAGGCTTACCGGAAAGGTAAGATTGAGGTGGTTATGGATGGATATTTTGATTGAGCAAAAGTCAAGACATGCTTACCGAAGGGACACCTTAATTCGATGAATAATGGAGTCCTAAAGCTTTAGCTTTGGGAGTTCCTTAGATTTTCAATGCGTTGTTTTTCTGTAACTCCCAAAGCTAAAGCTGTGGGACTCCAATCTAAAATGGGGAACTTATTTTTCGAGTATTCCTAAGTGGCAGCGGCTACATGTCTGCTAAATAAAAGTATGACCTCCCCTTTTATTTTCCTTTTTTATTTTTCTGATGATATTTATACAATGTTTGATTAATATTTTGAGCATCAAAAGGTTTCATCAAGTAGCCCTGAATGTTGTATGACATGCATTCTTTAATAATGGAATCTTCCTTTTGAACCGTTGCCATGACAATGGTCGTTGTTTGATCCTTGCCATTCTCTCGAATATCTTTTAACAGTTTGATACCAGACATCTCAGGGAATAAAATATCCAAAACAATCATATCTGGTTTCCATTCCTGGTATACTTTTAATCCTGTTTTGATATCTGTTGCTGTCTTAAAGTCATATGCTTTGGGTGACAGGCATTTATTGTAGAGTTGGATCATTTTAGCGTCATCATCAACAACCAGTAGCTTAATTTTATTTGCTTTTTGAGGTGCAGACAGATTTTTCTTTGGATTTTCAGGAACTTTTTTATCAGAAGCCTTTTTATCAGAAGCCTTTTTATCAGAAGCCTTTTTACCAAACGTCTTTTTATCAGAAACCTTTGAATCAGAAGATTTAGACTGCAAAGCAATCCAATGCATTACGTAATTATCAAGAATAATCCTGTTCAGTCGGGCAACATCCAAAGGCTTTAATATGTATCCCTGGATACCGTGCTGAATACACGTTTTAACTGTTTCATGATTGCCCTGTGATGTTGCCATAATCACAGCAGATTTTTGATCCTGACGTGCGACCCGAATTTCCTTCAACACTTCGAGACCCTGCATTTTGGGCAATACGATATCCAATAAAAGAATATCCGGTTTCCATTGATCATACGCAATGAGCGCTTCGGTTCCATCATTGACGATACGGGTTTGGAAGGCAATGCCAGATAAAAATTTTTCATACAATTTGATAACTTTTTCATCATCCTCAGCAATTAACAACTTGAGTTTATCCTCTTCATGTCTTTTTGAACCTACAATTTTATCAATGAGTTGATTTAAATGAAAACAAGACAGAATACGGCGTTGAAATTTTTCTGGTTTCAATTGTTTGTGAAGATACAATTGAATATCAAAACTCGGTGGTAATTTTTCTTTTTTTTTTTCTGTGGCCTGCACAATAATGAGTTTGGTCATGTCATCATTGTGAATATTTCTGACCGTTCCTGCCAGTTGGCTGATATAGCGGGACTGCACTTCATAATTAATAATAATGGCATCTGGATGTTTATTGGTGTACAGGTTATCAAATTGTAAATTGTTTTGAGAAAATTGCATTTTAAAAACAGCAGGTGATAACATGCGTTTAAAAAAATGCTGGGATTCATATTTATCTATAGATATGATCAATTCTATACTATCTTTCATGATTCACCTCTTAAATAATAATGATTAAGGAATACTCGAAAAATAAGTTCCCCATTTTAGATTGGAGTCCCAAAGCTTTAGCTTTGGGAGTTACAGAAAAATAACGCATTGAAAATCTAAGGAACTCCCAAAGCTAAAGCTTTAGGACTCCACTATTCATCGAATTAAGGATCGTGTCTCCGAAATTAAAATGGGAACTTATTTTTCGAGTATTCCTAAGTATTAAAATGAATAATTGATAATCATTCATTTTCATTGATTGTTTCCAGTGATTAATTGTTTCTTTGTCATTATCAAAGCGTTTTCCAGTTCATCAATATGTTGATAGAGCGTTTCTCTATCTCCGGCTTGAGCAGCAGATTCTATAGAGGCGCCTATTCGTCCAATATGATCCTGTCCGTAAGCACCGGATGAACCTTTCAGACTATGCCCGATGCGACGGACAGCCTCGACATTGTTTTCCTGTACCAACAATTTGATTTGATTCAAATCTTGCTCAGTGGATTCAATAAAAAAGGGGAGCAGTTCTGCAATACTGTTTTGAATGTCAACATCAGAAAAATCGGGCATGTCAGGATCGTCTGCTTCAAGTTCCGAAATTTCTGAGTCAAGAGAAACATCAAGGGTGTATTTTTCCTGAGATTCTGTTGAATGTTGCTGTGTATCGATAGCGGAAAGCGTTGGTGCATAATGTTGAATGGTTTCAATCAAAACCTGATATTTAACCGGTTTTGTCAGACATGCCGTACCACCGGCGTCAAAACATTGCTTGCGATGGTCATCCAGCGCATGAGCGGTAAGAAAAATAATGGGTATGGCTACGGAATTTTTCCGATTCTGTTCTATTTCCCGTATGGCTTGGGTCGCTTCAATGCCATTGAGTACCGGCATTTCCATGTCCATTAAGATCAGATCATATTTCCGGGATTGAAACTTTTCTACAGCAACCTGTCCATTTTCAGCAAAATCGATAATAACAGGATCATTTTTCAAAAACATTTCAATGACTTTTCGATTGGACTGATGATCATCAGCGATCAATAGGTTCAAGGGGTGAACCAGATCAAGAGCCGCTTGTTTTCGAGATAAGACGTCGTGTTTATCACTGACTTTCTGATGAATAAACACATCGACAGCTCGATCCAGGTCAGTCGTCATAACGGGCTTGTTCAGAAAAGCATCAAAGCCTTTTGTTTTGGCCTGATTTTTTTTATCAATCTCATTGTCTGAAGAAAATAACATAATAAACAATGGCCGGATGGATAATCGATCGATGATAGACGTTCTTACCTCAAAGGGATCACCATCAGCCAGTCGCTGGTTGATAAAAATCAGATCAGGAATGGGCGTTTCGGGTATTCTGTCAATATGTTTTAACGCCATTTCTGTTGAATCAAAGCAATCTACATGAATCAGCCAATAGTTTAAGCGGGATTCAAGGGCTCTCGCACTTGTCATCCGCTTTTCAATGATCATTGCATTTTTTCCCACAAATTTTTGCAAAGCACAGGTTAAAGAATCATTCGGTTGATCAACAGCGGCAAGGGGTAAAGTAAAGTAAAAAGATGTCCCCACGCCTTTTTCACTGTGAAACCAAATGGTTCCCGACATAAGCTCAACAAGTTTTTTACTGATTGCCAGCCCCAATCCTGTTCCACCATAGTGACGAGTAATGGATGTATCTGCCTGAGAAAATCGTTCAAAGATTGTACTGTGATAGGATCGATCAATGCCAATGCCTGTATCCTGAACCGTAAATAAAAAAGAATCTTTATAGTTGCGATCCAGTGACAATTTTAAAACCACTTCGCCTTTTGCTGTAAATTTGATGGCATTCCCTGTTAAATTGATTAAAATTTGTTGAAGACGAACCGGATCACCCATGACATATCTGGGCACATCATGGGCAATATGAATGACCAGTTCCAATGCTTTTTCATGCGCTTTAAACGATAACACCTTTCCAATATTTTCTATGATTTCAATGAGATCAAATTCTATAGATTCAATGGGAAGCTGTCCGGCTTCAATTTTTGAAAAATCCAAAATATCATTAATAATATTCAATAAAAGTTCTCCTGATGAACTAAAAAGATCAACATAACGTTTTTGTTCATGATTGAGAGAGCTTTTCTGCAACATTTCTGCCATACCTAAAATGGCGTTCATGGGGGTCCGAATTTCATGACTCATTCTTGCAAGAAAATCGGTTTTTGCTTTATTGGCAAATTCAGCAGCGTTACGTGCGCGTTCAGCGCATTCCCTTTCTTTTCGATTGGTGATATCTAACAATGTACCTTCATAATATAAAAGATCCCCTTTGATCAAAACTTCACCATCAATATCAAAAACCGCGCGGGCACTGATCGAACACCATATTTTTTGACCATTTTTTTGATACAATTGTGTTTCAAAATCGATGATGTGCAAATTTTCAGCTAAGATATGCTTGAATTCGGATAAATCATCGGGTTGAACAAACGATTGCCTTGCCAGATCTGTTATTTCTGCCAGCAGTTCATTTTGTGAAGCATGGCCCAGTATTCTTGCCATTGCAGGATTGACATCCAGGAAACGACCATCGGGGGTCATTTGGAAAATACCTTCCACCGCATTTTCAAAAATACCCCGATATTTTTTTTCGGTACGTGTCAAAAAGTCCTTTTTATCCTGAAGTTCAACGGTCATTTCGTTAAATGCAGTGGCCAATGTCTCTATTTCATCAATTCCTTTGACAGATAGCCGATGTTTATAATCGCCTTCCCGAATCTGCTTGACACCATCCTGAAGTTGTTTAACTGGAAAGAGGATACGACGTTCGATTCGTTTTCTAAAAAAAAGGCCCAATAACACAGCCAGGCACAAAATAACAAGATGGGTGAGTATGGCGATATGCTGTGCATTGATATAGGGATTCACTGTTCTTTGAATCGCAATTATTGCAACGGGTTGATGATAAAAATTTTCAATGGGCAGGCACAGGCTAATATACCCATTCTGAAAAAATTCTGAATGAAGTATGGGGCTATTGGTTGAAAGCGTTTGTTTTAATTTGCTTACAGGTACTGGATGAAAAATGGCCTCATGATCTTCTAAAACAGAGCCCATATATCGTATGCCTTGATACATCCCTGTATTCATTGATATGGTGTTCGCTATTGACTTTATTATGTCACCCTTAGGTTCCAGAATTTTTCGAACAATCACTGCACCAACAATTTTGGTTTGTTTGCGATCATACACCGGTGCCGCAGCTGTTATCATGATCAGTGACAAGGAAGTGCTGGATATTCCTTTTGGGAAATTGAATCCTTCTTTGCACAGCCGGTCATGAGAAAAAATATCACTTGCAGCACTGGAACGACCCGATAATGCATGGACAATGTAAGGATACTCGGTGATCGTGTCTCCATATAATGTCGGAGAATGGCTTCGGCTAACAACTTTTCTTGATGCATCAATAATTGTAAACATATCGATTTGATCTGCAGAAATGTTTTGGTTGAGATCTTTTTGAAAAGATTGACCCAAAGCATAGGACAGCAACAAGCCAACATCATTTCTTTTGGCATAAATTTCTGCTAATCGTAAAATATCATTTAATGCATTCTGATACATTAAATCTGCCATTTTTCCTTCAGAATGCATTTTTTGCATGGCGTGATTGCGTAGTTCATTGCTAAAATAAACAATTGAAAAAAGGGTAGCAATGATCATTGGCGCAACCATTGCGACAAAAAAAGATAATGTTAATTGTGTGGCTAATTTTTTGGTTTTCACATCAATCAAATCCAGCATATCGAACGGGCCAGACAAGGGCGCGTTGTGATTTTTTCATATATCCTACTTTTCCATACCACAGCTTCATTTGATAAGCATATTGGGGGCCAAATCGATGGTTGGTCTTTGACCAGTAACCAATACCTGTATGAATTGATTCAAAGGGGTGTCCTATTGGAAGTGATGGATTTTGTTGTTCTGGATCAATCATGTGTTTCCACTCTTCTATTGTGGGAAGGCGCCAACTGTTTAGATGATGGATGGAGAGGGATCGACAGTATCGAATTGCCTCATCATATGTTTCCGGAATTGTTTTGGGTGTTTTAAGCCACATGAGTTGTGTGCTTTTATCAGTGATCGTTCCATTACCATGATCGATATATCTTTCCTCTGGTGGTAATGGAACAAATGATTGGATTTGGGACAGACGTTTTTGTTCAAGAGGTGCTTGTTCAAGAACCGTAAAGAAATTTGTTTGGATCATGCCCTCTATTTCTGATTGATTCAATGCAACCACATAAAAATTAATTTTTCCACTTTTATACCCATTTAATTGTGTGTGCCATTGACAATCTTTTCCAGACATTTCATAAGTGGTATCAGAAATTTTTAACAATACACGGTTGGCAGGTATATGTGTTGTTGCAGAAAAAGAAAATAAATCTCCAGGAAGCCCATGTTTGGGAATCACCTGAACCTGTAGTACATTGGCCGGTAGCTCTTCTTTTTCATAGATTTGAAATTGGCCTTTTTTTATTTCTCCTGATAGCCCTTTTTCATTGAATGCTTCAACAGAATAGGTGTTCAGCCCGGCTTTTTGTGTGGCATAAATACGATGCCAGAAGTTTTTTACACCATTCATTTCAATGGCCTGGTCATTGACTGTTAAAAGTATTCGTTTGGTATCAGCATTGGTTTCTGCTGAGAAGAGCAAGGTTTCATTTAAAAAGAAGCCTGTTTCCATGGGTTTAACATCAACGGATGTCACTTGAGGAACAGGTACTGGCGGTTCGAAAATTTCCAGTTTTTCTTGTTTTTGTGTACCGGCAATATTTTTCAAATTATACGGCTGAACAACAAAAGGATATGATTTTGCTGAAAAAAAGGTTTGTTTAAAATAAAAATCTTTTTCCTTTCCAATCATTGGATAGGTGATATTTTCCATCTGAAGCGTCATTCTTTGGGCCGGTTTATCCGTGCGAACATGAATGGTCACAGCTTCTTCCACAGAAGGTTTTTCCGGCGTCATTCGAATACTTTTTACTTTGGGATCACCGGGAGCTACATCAATATGGTCAATATAAGACATTCCTTTTATTTTGCGATGATCAATGGGAATAATGGCAAAATACAACAAACCCATCACATCGATGGTCTGGGTCAACTTGCCATTCCTGATCCGCCCTTTCATGGAAATTCGCTGACCTTCAAGAATGATATCCATTCTCATGGCTGGCTTGTCTGTTAACACATGAAAAAAAATATCCGACCCCACATCACATGTTTTGGGTGATACCTCAGCATGAATAATTTTTATGGTTTCCTGGGGAATCTCTTTGATGTTTAATGCACTGTCCTGGGCAAGTCCCTGCATGCCGCGATGATTTTTTGCAATGATACGAAAATGCATGGTTTGAGGTGTGTGAACAGTGGTTTTATAAAACCAGTTAACGCCATTGCCTTTTAAAATGTCTTTTTGATTGTCTACCTCTACATAAACAAATTTTGCAGGAGAGGTTGTTTTTGCATGAATTAAAATAGATTCCCCTTTATACACCGAATCAGGCAACACAGAAATACTCATAACATCCGGTATTTCAAGTGGTTTTCTGGACACAGAAAAATTGGCAGATAGTGTTTTTCCCTTTTTTTTCATTTGATTGAGAGCAACGGTTTGAAATTCAACAAGACCGGGTTTATTAATTTCAGTTTTAAACATCCAGTCACGACCCGAGCCTTTCATGGCGTATGTTTCTTCGTTGATTTCAATAAATACTTCCTGAGCAGCCCTGTCTGTCACTGCTGAAAAAACAAATGCATCTCCAATATATCCCCATTCCGGCATGACTTTCGTCCTGATCACATTAACTGACGGAACAGTCGTTTGCAAAGTGCCCTGCTGCATTTGTCCAATAATACCGGCATCATTGGCGGTGACAACGCTGTAGCGCAGTTGACCGATCGATCGAATGCTTTTGCTGAATGTCCATTTTTTTTCTTTCCCTTCCATTTTATACCGTTCATTATCCAGGTACAGATGGACATGTTGGGCAGGAATATCTGTTTGTGCAATAAAATGGAATGTTTCGCCGACATTGCCTTTTTGGGGAGATACTTTTGCAGAAACAACATTACACACAGGACTTGATTTTGACACCGTTTCAATCGTGCCTTTGAATTTTGCCCCTTGAACATTTTCATTATTAATGGGAGTAACATAAAAAAAAGTTTTTCCAGGTGTATTTATGGTGGTCTGGTATTTCCACTGCGTATTGGTTCCGATCATGGGATAGTGTTGACCATTTATCAGAATGTTCACTCGGGAGGCAGATTCTGTGGTATGGCAGGCAATTAAAAAGGGTGTCCCCTGGTAACCAATGCTTGGATATACATGGCATTCATTGATATCAACTTTGGGTAAAACCTTTGCTTTTTCCAAGACAAACTGTCCATCTTGATCATCCAAGTTTTTAAGCCGTCCATAAACAATATCAACACCGGTCATCAATGCAATGGGCCCATGAATCAAGTCTGATTCCAGCAGTGTGGTTTCAAGATCCGCGCGTCTTTTTTCAACACACTGAATTGCCTTTGTTAAATAAAAGGCAAACAAACCAAGACCATTGGTTTTATCGCTATGTTCCCAATACCGGTCATTAAAAGCTATAATTTCTCTGGATTTCAGATAAGACTTTTTTTCAAGCCATTCTTTATACTGGGCTTCTGGAACTCGTGCAGATGTTGTTTTCGCCTGAAACAGACGATCTGAAAAATAACCATCCGATACGATTGCAAGATGTCTTACATTTTTAAAATGCTGAGCAATGATGGTCTGCAACAAATATTGGTGATTCATCCAGTTATCACGGGATTTATCGCCATCAATGGGAATCCAATAGGTATCACCATTTTCATCCATTTGACTGTGACCAGAAAAAAAAATCAACAGTTGATCTTTTTCTGTCACTTGCTTTCCCAGTCTGATCAATTGATTATTTATGGTTTTAAACGTTGGCGGTTGCGAGCTATTATCGGTGATCGTGTAGATACATTCTTTTTGAAAATCAAATTGTTCTGTTAGAATTTTTGCCAGGGTCTCAACATTTTTAACAGGCGTTTGCAGCGATCTAAGATTTGAATAGTTATTGATTCCAATAAGGACGGCATAACTTTTTCCCTGCTTGCCCAACTCTATTTCATACGCAAAAGAAATATTACCAATCATCAAACAGGCTGCCACCACTATAACATAAATCCATTGCTTTTTTAATGTTCGAATTTTTTTCATTATAAACATCCATCAATCATACTTGAGGGTATTAAATGCTCTAAACGTTGGCAGATATAGTCCTTAACAAACGTTTAGAGCTTACGACTCTCAAGAATCAAAAAATAATCATCGTTTTAAAAGCTAAATAAATTAAGCAAGATAAATGCCATATTTTATTTTATTCAATATAAATATCCATATTTAAAACACTTTTTATATTATCAGTTATTTTTGTTTTTTCAAGAAACAAAATCGGATTTCTTGCAATTATTTAATGTTTTTGCTATGTTTTGTTGATTACTTATGGATGAATTCTTTAGAACTGTTTTACAAGGGGTGTTGCTATTTTAAGGTATGGTCAAAAACAGAGGCTTGACGCAATAAAAATTTTCTAACCAGAGAAATTTAAATTATAACGCATGAAGTTTTTGAAATATAATTAAAAATGCGATATAGATATTTTTTTGTGCTTAAATATCGAAAGATTCTTATAATTTTCGGTGAATGAGGGGTTCTCAAACCTTATTCCAACTCGAGAATTTCGAATTCTCGAGGTTCCAAAACCAAATGAAATGCTAAAGGTGATTACATGGGTGATATCTTATCCCAGAGCGAAGTGAACAGTCTATTAAGCGGATTAACAGGTGAAGACGTTGAATCCGATGTAACGATGGACCTGGATGACGCAGAAGATGACGACGATTATGATGATAGTGTTGCGCCGTACGATTTTAGCAGTCAGGACCGCGTTATTCGTGGCCGTATGCCAACACTGGAAATTATCACTGAACGGTTTTCCAGGATGTTTCGTGCCAACCTGTCTGCCATGATCCGGCGTGTTGTGGATATTGAAGTAGCGTCTGTAGATATGGTTAAATTTGCAGAATTTCATAATTCCTTACCGGTTCCTTCGAGTATTCATATTTTTCGAATGGAACCTTTACGGGGTCATAAAATTCTCGTATTTGAAAGCCAACTGGCATACAATCTGATTGAGAGCTATTTTGGTGGTCAGGCCCTGGGCCATATGAAAATTGAGGGCCGTGAATTTACCAATATCGAAAGTCGGATTGTTGAAAAAATGGTGATAACAGCATTAAGGGATTTTGAAGAAGCCTGGAAACCCATTTATAAAATTCATCCCAATTATATCCGCTCTGAAGTGAACCCCAAATTTGCCGCCATTGTATTGCCAACAGACCTGGTTATTGTTATCCGGTTTGCATTGGATATCGAGGGTATCGGTGGGTTTATGATCCTTTGTATTCCCTATGCATCCATAGAAACCATTCGTAATTTATTATATGCCAGTGTTCAAACGGATGAGAGTGAAGGTGATGATTCCATATGGAAAGATAAACTTCACAAGATGACAATGGATTTATCCGTGGATTTGACCATTGAGCTTGGCAGCACACATATTACCACCGAAAAATTGATGAGTCTCGAGGTCGGTGATGTCATTCTACTGGATCAAAGCCCTGCAGAGCCTTTTGTGGGAAAAATTGGAAAAATCCCCAAATTTTTAGGTGTGGCTGGTATTCGACAAGGCAATAAATCTTTTAAAATTGAATCGCGTGTCAGCAAGAAAAAGAAAAGAAAAATGTAAATAACTGATTGATTGCTAACAATGAATCATCTTTCGGACGTTTATAAAAATTCTCTTTTGATAAAAAAAAATTCTCAAGCAACATTAATTACCATGTC
>PEAL01000169.1 GCA_002753725.1 Deltaproteobacteria bacterium | reverse complement strand
GACAATTTTTTAAATTTAAATCTGAATGAATTAAACTAAATAATGATTTGTATTGAAAAGTACTGTGTCAGAATATTTCGCAAATATAAAAAACTTGTGTCAGAATATTTGCAAATTAACCCACTAAAAATTAGGGAGGATATTTTTATAAATCCCAATTCAGGAGGAAAAATGTTGCTGTAAATAAAAATAGAAAATAATTATTGGAAAGGGTGTGAAATGTGAGTTGTATCCCGCAATTTGATTTTGTTTTTTGCTGAACATGTATCAATTGGCTTAGACATTGTAAGACCTAAAGATAAAAACCATTTGCTCTGGCACGAAATATGCCTACTTAACGGCAGGTTTCAAAACAGTTTTAGACAAGGCCAGAGGCGACTGTCAGTAAATCTATAATTTTCATCCAGGAAAGGTTATCATGGAATATATTTATCATATGGGCAAAGGTACCCAAATACCCAGTGTGTCAAAAATTGGTGGAAAAGCGAAAAACTTATCCATTCTTTCAAAAAACCAAATCTCTGTCCCGGGTTGGATCGTTTTATCTACTGATTTTTTTGAATATTTTATCGGAAAATCCATTAAAGACATTGACAGTGCTTTATCCAGAACGTGCAACACTGATGACGATGTTATTGATGTTTCAAAAATAATCACAGAAATAATTCTCCAGACGAAATTTTCTTCAAAAGTCAAAACAATCGTAAAAAAAGAAATCGATGATTTTTTTCCTGATGATGATGATGATGATGATCCGTTTTATTCCGTAAGATCTTCTGCTGTTGATGAAGATTCTGCTGATTTTTCATTTGCTGGACAGCTTGAAAGTTTTCTTTATATCAAAAATGACGACACGCTATTTCAGTCCATAAAAATGTGTTTTGTGTCGGCATATTCAGAACGGGTTATGCGATATCGACACACCAATCAGATTCGTTTTACAGGCATCAGACCTGCGGTGATTATTCAGCAAATGATTTTTGGAGATATTTCAGGCGTCATGTTCACGGGAAATCCTCTCAACAATGATGTTGATCAAACATTGATTAACAGCACCTATGGTATTGGAGAAGGCATTGTATCCGGTGAACTTGATTCTGATACCTGGATCATTGATCAACGCGATGAAATTGTTCATGAGAAAATTATTGCCAAAAAAGAAATGATTGGTTTTAATTCCAAAACCGGATATGGGACCCAAAAAATGAGCGTTGATGAGTACCACGCTCAAAAAGCATCTCTTGAACTATCATCTGTGATTGCATTGAAAAAACTGGGTGATAAAATTGAAGCCATCTTTGGTCATGTTCCTCAAGATATTGAATGGTGCGTAAAAGACAGTACGTTTTATATCCTTCAATCCAGGCCAATTACCACAATGAGCCATGTTAGTAAAAGCGATCCAAAAACAATCCTTGATAATTCAAATATTATCGAAAGTTATCCCGGGGTCACAAGCCCTTTTACATTTTCTTTTGCCAGTATGTGTTACAATACTGTTTATAGGCAATTTTATTCTGCGATGGGGGTTTCTTCAGATAGAATCCATGAACTTTCATCTTCTTTCAGAACGCTGTTATGCTACATTGATGGCAGGATATACTACAACATTAATAGCTGGCATAAAACACTTCAACTGCTTCCTGGCTATAAACTAAACAGCGAACTGATGGACACCATGATGGGTGTCAAAAATCCAACCAAACTGGATACCATTGCATCCCTTTCACTTTCAGATAAACTTTTTGTTGAAATTCCAAGGCTTTTAAATGGACTTTACAATATACTGGGTAGTTTTAAAGCCCTGGATAAAACGATGAATCATTTTGTTGAAACATTCAATCAGGTCACCCATGCATATATGGATGAGAAATTTGAGTCATACGAAAATGTCACCCTTTTAAAAATATATGAAAACGAAATTGAGCCCAAAGTCCTGAATAATTGGAAAGCACCCATTATCAATGATCTTTACGTTATGATCTATTTTGGTTTGCTCACAAAACTCATCAAAAAACTGACGATTGAAAATAGTGACAGCATTCAAAATGATCTTCTGTGTGGTGAAGGAGAAATTGAAAGCACAAAACCCACAATGGAAATTATCAAAATATCAAACTGGATCAGACAAGATCAATCGTTGACGGATTTATTTCTGACGAACAGTGAAGAATTTTTGCAAAAAGAAATATTAAAATCAACACATCAACAGTATTCAACACTTAAAAACAAGATAAAAGCGTATATTTCAGAATATGGATTCAGGTGCATGGGAGAATTAAAGCTCGAGGAATCCTCATTAAAAGAAGATCCCACTTTTTTGTTCACCATGCTCAAAAATTATCTAAAAAAGGATGCCATCAACCTGAAAGACATGGAAGAAAAAGAAAAGGCGATTCGATCAACGGCAGAAGCCATTGTTTTCCAAAAAGTAAGCCCACCATTCAAACCCGTGTTTCTTCATGTGCTGAATAATGCCAGAAAGGCCATAAAAAACAGAGAAAAACTCAGATTTATGAGAACAAAAATTTTTGGCATCATGAGGAGCATGATCAATGCCATTGGCAGAAATTTTAAGCATGACGGCCTTATTGATCATCCAAAAGATATCTTTTTTCTTCACTTTGATGAAATCAATCAGATAGTTGAAGGTCGATTCCTGACCGTTGACCATGTTAAAGATATTATCACTATCAGAAAAACAGCCAATGAAAACTGTTATCAAAAAGATCCTGGAGAACGCATGCTCTTTTTTGGAGATATTTATAAAAAGAATTTTCTGGAAATTGTAACCGATGATATTTTTAATGATTCCAATGAAGAGCTTGATGAAAATACATTCAAAGGTGTCCCATGCAGCCCTGGCGAAGTAGAAGGACTGGCAAAAATTGTTTTAAGCCCCCAGGATGCCAATCTTGATGGTGAAATCATGATTGCAAAACGAACCGACCCAGGTTGGGTTCCGCTTTTTCCATCAGTTAGTGGGATTGTCATTGAAAGGGGAAGTGTTTTATCTCATTCAGCCGTTGTTGCCAGAGAAATGGGCATACCGACAATTGTTGGTTTAAGAGGCATTACCGATAAAATAAACACAAATGATCGAATAACCATCAACGGGGCTACAGGCATTGTTCGTAAACACACTGTCTAATATTTAAGGAACCACAATTGTGGTTCCTAAGGAAAAAAATGATTTCAAAAAATATTATTTCAAAATTTATCGAAACGGTTCAAACCCATCCAGAAAAGGTGGCGATGATCTATAAAAATGACACATTTTTCAATCATTCTTTTGAAAACGTCACCTATTCTCAATTATATCAAGATGTCATTTTTACAGCAAAACGATTAAAGGATCGTAGATTTAAAAAAGCCGACAGAATTCTAGTTTTTGTACCCATGTCTTATGAGCTTTATGTGATTGCTCTTGCCATACTATACATTGGCGCTGTGTTGGTGTTTGTGGATGCCTGGTCCAGTAGAAACAGACTTTCTCTGGCTTGTGACATTGTTAAACCGGTTGGATTTATTGGGATATTAAAGGCTCATCTACTTCGGTTTTCTGCTGCAATCAAGAAAATTCCTATTAAACTCGTTTCACAGTCATTAATAGCGAACCATAGACATTTAACTAATGACATGGAAGCATCGATGCCTGAAACAGTGAGCGATGAAAACGAAGCAATTGTAACATTTACGACCGGAAGCACAGGAGCACCAAAGGCTGCAAGAAGAACGCATGGATTTTTATGGAATCAATATCTGGCATTAAATGCGCACATGCCTCTAAGCAAAAATGATATTAATTTTGCAACACTACCGATATTTGTTTTGAATAATTTGTCGTTGGGCATCACCAGTGTGTTACCGGAGTTTAACCCTGCAAAGCCATCAGATTTCAATCCTCAAAAGCTTGTTCAACAAATTATTGATCTGAATATCAGCTCATCGATAGGTTCACCTGCATTTTTTGAACGACTGGCAAATCATATTTTAATAACAAATACATTTACACCTTTTAAAACCATTTATACCGGCGGCGCACCCATTTTTAAACCCCTTGCCCTCAAAATCAGGCAGGCCTTTCCTGAAACCGATGTACACGTTGTATATGGTGCAACGGAAGTTGAACCGATCAGTTCAATTCCTCTCAATGATTATATTCAAACATCCCATCATTTTGGCCTCCCTGTCGGTAAAAAGGTCAACACGTTGAAAATCAAAATCATCAGACCATCGGATGAAGCCATCATTATTAATGATAAACATCCAATGGGTGCGTATGAAAGTCCGGAAAACGAAGTGGGTGAAATTATTGTGAGCGGGGATCATGTTTTAAAAGAGTATATTGGTAGCCCTCTGATGTTTAAAAAAAATAAAATCGTTTGTGGTACGGAATTATGGCACAGAACAGGAGATGCCGGAAAGATAGATTCAAATGGGATGATTTATCTTCATGGAAGAGTTAAAAATCGTTTTTTTAATAAACATCAAAACAATATATTTGCCTTACCCATTGAACATGAACTTCTTAAAATACATTCCATTGCGTTTGCGGCGATCTTTCAAGCCAATGAAAAAATTTATGTGGCTTTAGAATCAGATAAAAAACTATCAGAAGCTGAACAGATATCTATCAAATCAGAGGTAAATAAAAAATTTCAGGAGCTTATAATTGAAAAAATTATCTTTCTCAAAAACATTCCAAGAGATCCCAGGCATCATTCAAAGGCAAATTATGAAAAATTAATTCAATTAAAACTTTGAAAACAATAACCTAAACATTGAAATTAGAATCGTTTTAATTGCCCACTCAAAACGAATAATTTTTGGATGATTTATTTTGGCACCTCCTTTTATGGATGTGCCCTTACTCCTCTACTAAAAAACATCATGCTCAGAAAACAAGCGTATGTAATAATTGCAACGACAGAGAAAAATGGATAATAATAGCCGAGTGGCGCCAAGATTCCGGCGGTAATCCAATGAAGAGCAATGGTGCTTTTGGAATGCAGTTGAATGGGAAAATCTTTAAACCGACAGATCACTGCAAGACCGCTTAAATTCCATCCATATAGAGACAAAATGGTATGAAATCGAAGAAGCATTGTTTTATCAACGGTGATGGGTGAAAAGTAATTGACAATATAGGCAATGCCTGTCAGAGCTGTGCAAATGAGAAAGACAATCCCTGAGGTTAAAAAGGCCTTGGGCTGATGAGAATGACCATATTGGATATACAAAAACAGCACTGAACAAACAGCAATCAACAAAATGACTGAAATAAAAAGTTCCAATATCCACGATCCTATCAAAATAAAAATAAAAAAAATAATCACTCCCAGATTGATCGCCCAGAAATCAATTTCGCTCAGGAGTTTATATTGAGGGGTATCTGTGTTGTCCATCAGAGAAAACATCACTGAAAGAGTAATCAAGGAAAGGGGGAAAGAAAATCCAAGAAAGAAGGTATCCAGTTGAAATTTCTCTGATTGGATCAATAAAAAATATTCATGGTTACAAATGGCTAAAATAGAAAAGATCAAACCCATTGATAGACACAACAATGATGCATGATGAAATTTCTTTGAAACGCCAATGGTTCTGTCAAAAAATTGGTGTGGAAAAAAAGAAAAAAGACGAATCCGCACACGTTCGACCAATGCAAACAAAATCAGCGCAATGACAATTGCTGGAAGATAAATTTGGGTGAAGGCAAAGATCGCATAACATATACTTAATCCCCAAAATGCCATGGTAAAAATGGATGGATGATCACGGCCTTCAGAGAAATACAGTAAAATGGTTCCACCGCTGGCCAGATTGAACAGAAAAATATGAAGTCGTTCAAAATTATAATTTGGAACAAAAAGGTGCATAAAACCAAAAGATAACGCCAATGTCATTGTAAACAGTATACCTGTTTTGAAATAGTGATTCATGATACCTCAATCAAGTTTTTTAACGGTTCTAAAATGCTTTGCGGCAGTATTCTTGTCAAAGGGATGCAAACCGATCAAATGGGTCAGTGCCTGATCAAGTGTTGGATGATAAAATTTATAGCCAGATGCCATCAATTTTTGCGGTACGACACAGTTGCCGGATAATAAAACTTCATTACCCATTTGACCAAAAATACGCTTGATGGCCCAATTGGGCAGATGAATTAAGGAGGGCCGTTTTAAAGCTTTGGCCAGAATGAAAGAAAAATCGCGATGGTGAACAGGTTGTGGGGCCGTGACATTTACTGGTCCGCTCAAATCTTGACAAAAAAGCACATGATTGAGTGCCCCAATGAAATCATCAACAGAAATCCAACTCATGATTTGATCACCATCACCAAAAGTCATGCCAAACCCCATTCGAAATGCAGGTAGCAAACGTTCCAATGCCCCGCCACGAGGGGTCAAGACCACACCGATGCGTAAAAAAACAACTCGGATTCCTCGTGCAACAGCAGCCTCAGCCGCTTCTTCCCATTGATGACATACGTCAGAAATGAAATCATTGCCCCATGTGGAATCTTC
Source organism: Deltaproteobacteria bacterium (assembly GCA_002753725.1). Lineage (GTDB taxonomy): Bacteria > Desulfobacterota > Desulfobacteria > Desulfobacterales > Magnetomoraceae > Magnetomorum. The sequence goes on along the minus strand of PEAL01000169.1, from coordinate 4,362 downwards.
TGTCAATAGTTCATCTCCCCGATTGCCGTAATAGCCAATGGCTGATGCACAAATCAATGTTTCCGGTGGAGATTTCATATTGGCTATGGTTTGCGCGATCAATGAGGTTCCTTTGGTTCGGCTTTTAATGATTCGTTTCTTTTTAGTTGATGTCCAACGCCCCTGGCCAATATGCTCACCGGCAAGATGAATAACAACGTTTGAATTCTCCAATGGACGCACATCGATTTTCTGTCGTCTGGGATTCCAATAAGCTTCGTCTGAAGAACGCGGCGTTCTTCGGACCATTCGTGTAATCGAATGTCCCTGAGTGGTTAAAAAGGGAACCAGTGCTGAACCCAATACACCGCTTGCGCCAGTCATTACAATGTTGAGTTTTTGTGGCTGAGAAGATAACACCGCCAAATCATTCTGTGTGATAGTATGGCGATATTCAAACATTTGATACAATCGCTCTTTGACAGATGGCAACGCAAGAACATCGCTAAACGGCGATAAAGGAAGGCGAAATCGAATGTGATCTTCCAAATGGGAGGCTTGAGGACCATCCGGATGAAAATTGTGGGTATGTTCCCAAAATAAAAAAGGGCCTTTGCGTTGAATGTCTTGAAAGGTTCTGTTCTTTTCATATGCAGTATGATGGGCAAGCCAGTCTAACCAAAAGGGACCGGCTTTGACGTTGAAAAAGGTTTGATCACCTGTCTGAATACCACCGGTTCGACCTTCAATACGAATTTGCTCCCAGGGTGGTGTCAACCGTTGGATTGCGCCCTGTCGTTCATGCCAGGAAAAGGCGGTGTCAACGGGCACAGGTAATTGGGATTTTTTAATCAAATGATGAATTTTCACTGGGGCTCCAATAAATTTGTCAATGCTTGTTTGATATCTGGAAAATCAAATTGAAAACCACTTGTTGTCAAATGTTCAGGGCTTGCCCGTTGTCCAGTCAGTAAGGTTTCACCCAGCTCGCCAAAAATCAGGCGAATCATAAATGCGGGCGCAGGTATCACTGCCGGACGATTCAGCACTTTTCCAAGTGCGTGAACAAAGTCATTATTGCGAATCGTTTGTGGCGCGCAAAAATTATACTGTCCATGCTGATCGGAATGGGTTATCAAAAATTCTACAGCCCTGCATAAATCGTTTATATGAATCCAAGGAAACCATTGTTTTCCATTTCCCAATGGCCCCCCTAAAAGCAAACGAAAAGCCGGCAGCATGGACTGCAATGCTCCCCCGCCATGACCTAAGATAATGCTAAATCGTCCCACAATCACACGGCAATTTTTGGACTCAGCTTTAAAAGCTTCTGATTCCCAATCTTTGCAGACAGCAGCTAAAAAATCTTTTCCTGCTGTATGGGTTTCAGTGACAGGTTCATCTTTACAGGGTCCATAATAACCGAGCGCTGAGGCGTTGAATAAACATGTATTTTTTGACAAGGCGGCGACAACATTTCGTGTGGTTTGAATTCGACTGTTGTAAATACTTTGTTTATAGGTATCATTCCAGCGTTTAAAAATGGTCACTCCGGCAAGATTGATCACAGTATCGAATTGACTGACAGTATCCTGCCAATCACCTTTTACGCTGGTATCAATAGATTGATAGGTAAAGTTTGGGTGTGCCAATATATTCTGAGAAGAAGATCGACCACAGGCAGTAACCTGATGTCCTTCTTTCAAAAGATATCGGCATAAATGTTGACCCACAAATCCCAGTCCACCGGTAATGAATATTTTCATATTTTTCCTTACACGTTAAAACGTCCGGTTTCAATAATTGGCGGATCTTCGACTTCAATTGCGCGAAGAACATCTTTGTATAAGGTCTTTTTCAGCTCAGAAACAACAACCCGCCGCTTGTTTTGTGCTTTTGCAAAGGCAATTGCCTCGGTTATCAATTCTTCTATGGGATACGCTTTTTCAATAATGTGATGTTTTTCACATTCTTCTGCTGGCAAGCGTACGCCTGTGAGTTGCATTTCAACCACTTTATAAAAAGGAATGGCTTTATTTAAAAGAGCTGTCATACCGGGTAAAAAAGGAATCCCTAAGTCTACTTCCGGGAAACAAAAAAAGCCCCGTTGCGTCCGCATGAAACGGAAATCAAAGGCGCAAGATAGAATGGCCCCCCCAGCAAAAGAATGGCCATTCATTGCCACAATGGTTGGCATCGGATACATTAGAACGCGTTTAAAAACATCGTTGAGTCTGTAAAAAAAGGCTTTGCATGTATCCAGGTCTTTTTTCTGTACATATGGATACAACCATTCCAGGTCGATACCATTTGAAAAGATTTTTTCATGAGCAGATTTAACCACCAATGCACTGGCTTCTGTTTTAATTTCAATATCATCTAAAACAGATAAAAATGCATTTAAAAAAGATGGATTAAATCGGTTTTCGCCATCGTTAAATGTAACAATAGCAACATTTTCATCCAATGTATACTCGACAAGAGACATGTTTCGTGTTCCTCCAATAGTTTATTAAAGTTTATTGTTTCATCGTGTTGATATAGTTTATATAAATAGAATAAGTGTCATCAGAAAACAACATAAAAATAACCTGTTCAATGATTGGACACTGTGACAACATCTCCAGCGTTGTTTCAACAGCAATTTTGCAGGCATCGGAAAGAGGATATCCATACACACCACAACTGATGGCTGGAAAAGCAATGGTTTTGATATCATTGGTTTGAGCTATCTGTAGACAATTCTGATAACAGCGGGCAAGGGTTTTGGGGTCATCAGGAGAACCACTGTAAATAGGGCCAACAGTATGAATGACATGACGAGCTTTTAATCGATAACCACCTGTCATTTTAGCCTCACCGGTTTTACATCCATTTAACGCTTTGCATTCTTCAACAAGTTCAGGGCCGGCAGCCATGTGAATGGCGCCATCCACCCCACCGCCACCCAACAAACTGTTGTTAGCAGCATTGACAATGGCATCAACCGACAGTTGGGTGATGTCTCCTTTTTGAATAACAATTTTGTTGAGATTGGATTTAGACATGATGAGAACCTCCTTTTTGGAATATTATTATCGCAAACGAATTTTTTTAGATGGCATTCCCCACAAAAATAATTTAACCCAGTCAAAAGCAACGTTTAAAAGTATTTCATCCTTTTTTTTCATCTTGTTTAGCCAGTCGTTTTGCACTTTATACCGTTTCAAAAAACTACTGTTAAAAACAAATTCTCGAAAATCATCACTATTGTAAATGGCCATAAAAGCCATTTTTCCACGTTGACCATTCACACCTTCAGGTCCCCAGGGATCTTTCTGAAAAAGACTTTTGACTTTGGCCCATTGAATGGTCATGTGTTGGTAGGCGGCAATTTCTTGATCAAGCCCCCATTTCTCAACGGTCCAGGATTGTTTTTCATCCGCCCCCTTGCAAAAGTCTGGTGGACGAAAGAAATAAACCGGTTCATAGGTTTTGGAGGTTTCATGATACTGTATCCCCATTTCAAGCGGAAACGTTCGACAGGCATCGGGTCGGTCAGGATAAACACTGCAACCTTTTTCTGTTAAAAAAGGACACGTCTTATCTGTGGTTTCAAGCATTTTTAACAGAACATCGGGAAAGAATGAACCTTCGCGCATGATAATATCCGTGTATTGATCAATAAAACGAGCGGATGACATTTTTAATCGATGTTTTAAACGAATGACATCATAGGGATATAAAAAAAGATTTAAATTCCTGCAGCAAAGGTTAAAACAAGACACATCAGGGGCACATCGAAAATGAAAAATTTGTCGAGCATCCATTCGCTGGTGGGAGAGATTTTCCATTGTAGATATATCTAAATATTTCATTATTCAGGACTTTCAAATTCCAAGTTTTTTATTTAAAATTTTTCAATAGGTTAGCACCTCCTTTTAAGGATTCCATGCCAGATGCTTTCTTTAAACGTTTAATGGATAACATAAAATTTGTCAAATGACTTTAAAAAGTTATTTGAGCGTAACCCAAATAGCAGGAGCTAAAATTAAGTAAGGAATACTCGAAAAATACGTTCCCCATTTTAATTTCGGAGACACGATCCTTAATTCGATGAATAGTGGAGTCCTAAAGCTTTAGCTTTGGGAGTTCCTAAGGAATCACAATTAAATAATTTTCCCATTTGAAATCCCTTGGATGGAGTCCCGAAGCTTTAGCTTTGGGAGTTCCTTAGATTTTCAATGCGTTGTTTTTCTGTAATTCCCAAAGCTAAAGCTTTGGGAGGGCGCATTCCCAAAAAAGTCGGACATTTTAGTCTTTTTGAAAATTTGCTTGTTTTAAAGCGCTGAAAGCGCGAATTAATATAAGCCCAGGGCAACGCCCTGGGTGATGTAAAGCCTC